>JAJKIL010000015.1 GCA_021154515.1 Niastella sp.
ACTTTCAATTCTTTGGGAATTTCGAACAAAATATTGTGAGAGTAACCCAGCGACAAGTCGAGCAGGTTACCCTGATTGCTAGCTTTATAACCTACACCCACCAACTCCAGTTTCTTCGTGTAACCTTCAGTAACACCTTTTACCATGTTGGCAACCAGCGCGCGGTACAAGCCGTGCATGGCACGGTGACGGATCTGGTCGGTAGGACGGTTGAATAATACTTCACTGCCCTCTACTGTTACTTTAATATCGCGATCGATCGCTTGTTTCAATTCACCTTTAGGACCTTTAACAGTGATCACATTGTCAGCACTTACAGTGATGTTCACTCCGCTTAATACTGTTACAGGCTTTTTACCTATACGAGACATAACTTAATTAATTTAAAGTTTCAAGTTTTTAGTTTACAGTTCTTCCAACCGGTCAGCCCCTATAGGTTAAGGGCTTAATGTATCGGAGAACCCGCCATCCGCCAGCTGGCGGATCAGCCTAGTAAATGTAGCAAAGAACTTCGCCGCCTACATTCTGGGTTTTGGCTTGTTTGTCGGTCATTACACCCTGAGATGTACTTACGATTGCAACGCCCAAACCGTTTTTCACTCTTTTGAATTCAGCAGGGCTGGCATACTGACGTAAACCAGGACGGCTAACTCTTTCCAGAGATTTGATAGCAGGCTCTTTACTTTGAGGATCGTACTTCAAGGCTATTTTGATAAGACCTTGTTTGTTATCATCCTCAAATTTGTATTTCAGAATGTATCCCTGATCGTACAATATTTCGGTAATACGTTTTTTCAGATTAGAAGCCGGGATCTCAACAATCCGGTGGCCAGCCATCTGAGCATTACGAACTCTTGTCAGGTAATCTGCTATGGGATCAGTAACCATGTGTATTTTAAGTTAATTCAGTTTTACAATTTTATTCAAGAGTAGTTCCTGAGTACAGGCTTACTCTCATGTCTTGTGAGGCTTTCCCGATAGTATCGGGACTTGCCTTACCAGGATGCTTTTCTTACACCTGGGATTTTGCCATTCAGCGCCATTTCACGGAACATAACACGGCTTAAGCCAAAGTAACGGATGTATCCTTTGGGACGACCGGTTATCTGGCAACGGTTCTTCAGACGAACTTTCGAAGAATTCTTCGGCATTTCATCCAGCGCTTTCCAATCACCGGCAGCTTTCAGAGCCTCACGCTTTTCAGCATGTTGCGCTACCATACGTTCTCTTTTTCTTTGTCTGGCTTTAACTGACTCTTTAGCCATAATTTATTTTACGTTTTGAGATTTCTAAATGTATAGATGAATCCCGATCATTATCGGGATATTTCTTAATCTTTTTTAGCTCCTTTGAACGGCATACCCAACTCTTTCAACAGCTCATATGCTTCTTCATTGGTTTGGGCAGACGTTACAAACGTAATATCCATACCGGTGATCTTGTTCACCTTGTCGATGTCGATCTCAGGGAAGATGATCTGCTCGGTAACACCTAAAGTATAGTTACCACGGCCATCGAAAGCTTTTTCATTGATCCCTTTGAAGTCACGTACGCGGGGTAATGAAGTAGCGATCAGCCTGTCGAGGAACTCATACATTTTGGTACCACGCAAAGTTACGCGGGCGCCAATAGGCATGTTCTTACGCAGTTTAAAGTTTGAAATGTCTTTTTTAGACATGGTGGGAATTGCTTTCTGACCAGAGATATTTGTCAGCTCATCAATAGCCACATCCACGAGCTTTTTGTCAGAAACGGCTCCGTTCACACCACGGTTGATACAGATCTTCTGCAATTTGGGGCACTGCATCACCGTTCCATAATTAAAACGTTTCATTAAAGCAGGTACAACTTCTTTTTTGTACTTATCCGCCAGCCTGGGACTATATTTTGTTGTAGACATCTTATTTAGCTTAGCGTATTATGTTTCATGCGCGGGGCACTCAGCATAACACAATTGATAATTATTTTATTGCTTCACCAGTTTCTTTGGAAATACGCACCAGTTTACCGTTCTCACGGCTGCGTTTTACTTTTACACCAGAACCGGCTTTGGCATCCCACAACATCACATTTGAAATGTGAATAGCAGCTTCTTTCTTTACGATACCGCCACGGGTGTTACGAGCCGAAGGTTTGGTATGGCGGGTAACGATATTAACGCCTTCAACCAGCACGCGGCTTTTTTCTGGAAATACTTCCAAAACTTTGCGGGGCTTTTTAGCGTCTTTATCATCACCGGCAATAACTACTACGGTGTCGCCTTTTTTAATATTAAACTTAGGTTTGAATCTGTTGCTCATTTTATTTAAGCTTAACGCGGAACGAAAACCAATTAAGGGAAACGCAACGCTGTTTACAAGTTATATTATTGTCCAAAGGCATTCAACGCAGCCTTTGGCGATTTGCTCTTAAAGTACTTCGGGTGCCAAAGAGATAATCTTCATGTATCCTTTATCACGCAATTCTCTGGCAACGGGTCCGAAAATACGGGTACCACGAGGCTCATCAGACTGATTCAACAACACTACGGCATTGTCATCAAAACGGATATAAGATCCGTCTTTACGGCGTAATTTGTTCTTGGTACGAACAATTACCGCTTTGGTAACAGTACCTTTTTTAATACCACCGGCAGGAATAGCATCCTTTACGGTTACTACAATTTTATCGCCTATTTTGGCGTAATCCTGGCCGCTGTTTCCAAGTACACGGATACACAGTACTTCCTTGGCGCCACTGTTATCAGCTACATTTAATCTAGACTCTTGCTGAATCATTGTTTTAGCTTTTAGCTCTCAGCCTTTAGTCCCGAGATCATCGGGACCACCAGCGATGATTAAAAATTTATTTGAAATCGTCGTTGGCTTACAGCTAACCGCTTACAGCCAACAGCTTATTACTTCGCCTTTTCTACTACTTCTACCAGTCTCCACCGCTTTGTTTTGCTCAGGGGGCGTGTTTCCATAATGCGTACAGTATCGCCTATGGTGCACTCATTCTTTTCATCATGAGCATGGAATTTGGTAGTCTTTTTTACGAACTTACCATAGATAGGGTGTTTTACTCTTCTTTCTACAGAAACAGTAATGGTCTTTTCCATTTTGTTGCTGGTAACAACCCCGGTTCTTGTTTTACGCAAATTTCTGTCAACCATTATAATAAATTTGATAAGTTGATAATTAGCTAATGTGATAATTAAAACCAATTAGCCTTATTAGCACATTGGCTAACTAGCATATTACTTAGCCAGTTCTTTGTTTCTTAATTCTGTTTTTAAACGAGCCACATCTTTGCGCAGGTCGCGGATGCTCATTGGGTTCTCCAGGGGAGAAATTGCATGAGCGAACTCCAGCTTTTTCAGGCGCAGTTCATCTTCCTGAATGCGGGCTTTCAGATCAGCCTCACTCATTTCCTTCACGCTCTTATTGAAATCTATTTTCTTTGACATAGTAAAATTCAGTTTGATAATTTGATAATTAGCAGATTAGCAATGAGCTAATTAGCATATTATGCACTATAATCACGTCTTACGATGAACTTGGTTTTAACGGGCAGTTTTTGTGCCGCCAGTTCCAGCGCTTCTTTTGCTACCTGTTCAGGTACACCATCGCATTCGAAGATGATACGACCTGGTTCAACTACTGCAGCCCAGAATTCAGGGTTACCTTTACCTTTACCCATACGCACTTCAAGCGGCTTGCGGGTAATTGGTTTGTCAGGAAATATGCGGATCCAAACATTACCTTCACGTTTCATAGCGCGGGTCAACGCCTGGCGGGCAGCTTCGATCTGACGATTTGTTAACCAGATAGCTTCCTGGGATTTCAGAGCGAAAGAACCAAAAGCGATAGTAGTACCGCGTTTTGCTACTTCGCGGATGCGGCCCTTCTGCGCTTTCCGGTGTTTCGTCCTTTTTGGCTGTAACATTTATCTAAAATTTGAAAATTTGTAAATTGGTTAATTTGAAAACAGGCTTTCAAATTAGTCCTGTTGTCTGTTTCTGTCGCCACCTCTGCGATCTCCACCACCACCACCGTGATGTCTTCTGTCACCACCACCTCTTCTGTCATTACCACCACCACGATGACCGCGGTTGTCGCCACCTTCACCTTCTCTTCTGTCTCTTCTGTCGTTCACATCGCTCTTACCACCAACGAGGTTCGGGTTCAGATCTCTTTTACCCAGTACTTCACCTTTACAGATCCATACTTTGATACCGATCTTACCGTAAACGGTCAACGCAAATACGTTCGCGTAATCGATATCCATACGCAGGGTATGCAATGGTGTGCGACCTTGTTTGATCTCTTCGGTACGGGCGATTTCAGCACCACCCAAACGTCCGCTGATCTTTATTTTGATACCTTCAGCACCCATGCGCAGTGCAGAAGCGATAGCCATTTTAATGGCGCGTTTGTAGTTGATACGGTTCTCGATCTGACGGGCGATGGTATCACCTACGATCATAGCGTCCAGCTCGGGGCGACGAATTTCAAGAATGTTGATCTGCACATCTTCTTTACCAGTCAGTTTCTTCAACTCTTCTTTAATGCGATCAACCTCATTCCCACCTTTACCTATGATAATACCAGGCTTGGAAGTGTGAATGGTAACAATCAGTTTATTCAGCGTACGCTCAATAACTATTTTAGAGATACCACCTTTGTTGATACGGGCATTCAGATAAGTTCTGATCTTGTTATCCTCGATCAACTTGGTAGAAAAATCTTTTTTGTTACCATACCAGTTAGATTCCCAACCGCGGATAATCCCTAACCTGGCACCAATAGGATTCGTTTTCTGACCCATTTATTATAATTTGAAAATTTGAGCTAATTATTTAACATCAACGATTATAGTTACGTGGTTACTACGCTTGCGAAGGCGGTATGCACGGCCTTGCGGAGCGGGTAACATTCTCTTCAAAGTACGGGCGCCGTCAACAAAGATCGTTTTCACTTTTAAACCGGCATCAGCAGCGCTTTGTCCTTCGTTCTTTTGCTCCCAGTTATTAATGGCGCTCTTTAATAATTTAAGCAGCGGAGTGGCAGAGTGTTGAGGATGAAATTCCAGCAACGCTAATGCTTTTTCCACGTCAACACCACGTATTTCATCAGCCAGCAAACGCATTCTGCGGGGTGATGTGGGATAGTTTCTAAGTTTTGCTACAGCTTCCATTTTTATTATTTCTGATTTCTGAACCCCGGGTCCTTCAACCCGGAATATTTGAAATTATTAACCAACTTTTTTACTAGAGTGTCCTTTGAACTGGCGTGTGGGAGCAAACTCGCCCAGCTTATGACCAACCATGAACTCGGTTACATATACTGGAATGAATTTGTTGCCATTGTGCACAGCAAAAGTGTGGCCTACAAAATCCGGAGTAATGGTAGAACGACGGCTCCAGGTTTTGATCACACCTTTCTTCGCTTTGCCATCATTGATACCAAGAACTTTATTCTCCAAATTGGAGGCTACGTAAGGACCTTTTTTAATTGAACGAGCCATATCTAAGATTTGATTCTGTTAGTTTGAAAATTTGATATTCAACAATTACTTGGCTAATTTTTTACCGTTCTTACGTTGAATGATCAACTTATCGCTTCCTTTACCTCTTTGACGTGTTTTCAGACCTTTGGCGTATTTACCGGTTCTTGAACGTGGGTGACCACCTGAAGATTTACCTTCACCACCACCCATTGGGTGATCTACAGGGTTCATCGCTACACCACGGGTGCGGGGGCGGATACCTCTCCAACGGTTACGACCAGCTTTACCCATCATTTCAAGGTTGTGGTCACCGTTACTTACTACACCTACAGTAGCGTAGCAGTTGATGAGGATCTTTCTCAGTTCACCAGAAGGCATTTTCAGCACAGCGTATCTTTCTTCCTTGTTGGCCAGTTGGGCTGATGTACCGGCACTGCGTACCAGCTTACCACCCTGACCAGGCTGCATTTCAATGTTGTGAACGTTGGTACCCAGTGGCATGTTCTTCATTAGAAGTGCATTACCAACTTCAGGAGCTACAGCGTCGCCACTCAGGATAGTAGCGCCAACCTGCAAGCCCTGGGGAGCCAGGATATATCTTTTTTCACCGTCTTTGTAATTGATCAAAGCGATGAATGCAGTACGGTTTGGATCGTATTCAATAGAAGCAACAGTACCAGGAATATCTTTTTTGTTACGTTTGAAGTCGATGATACGGAACATCTTTTTGTTTCCGCCACCCATATAACGCATAGATCTTCTACCCTGTACGTTACGGCCACCGGTTGATTTTGTGCTCTCCAGCAAACTCTTTTCCGGTTCGTTAGTAGTGATTTCAGCGTACGCGTTTCCAATTCTCCAACGTGTACCTGCTGTAATCGGTTTGTATTTTTTCAGTGCCATGTTTTCTTCTTATAATATCGTTATAAAATCTTTTGTCAATTCTTTGCGGCGATTGACTCGCCATTCTTTATCCTAACGCTAACGGTCAGGATTAAATGTTAGCGTACAGATCGATGCTCTCTCCCTCTGCTACTTTCACATACGCTTTTTTGTATGCTGGTTTTACCCCGGAGATAAAGCCCGATTTAGTGAACCGGTTCTTTGATTTACCAGGCACAACCACCGTATTTACCTCAGTTACGTTTACACCGTAAAAGCTTTCAACTGCTTTCTTAATTTCAAGCTTGTTGGCTTTGCGGTTTACACGAAAAGCAAAAGTTCTTTTAGCATCAGACAGCTTGTTGCTTTTTTCGGTAACGATTGGTTTTATTAATACTTCTGTGAGTTTCATAATAACGTTTTTGAAAATTTGATGAATTACGCTTCAACACCTTCTTCACTGAACAACTTTGCAGTGGTTTCGGTAAATAACAATACATCGGCATTCACGATATCGTATGTGTTGATATCAGCGAACTGAATACCCAATGCATTTGGAATGTTACGAACACTCTTCTGCAGGTTCTCGTTATACTCAGGTAAAATCACCAATGCTTTTTTATTGTCGATCTTCAGAGCGCTCATGATCTCAACAAACTGCTTTGTTTTAGGAGCAGCCAGGTTGATATCTTCAACTATCACGATCGCGTTTTCTTTTGCTTTATCAGACAGCGCGCTGATCTTGGCGAGGTCTTTTACTTTACGGTTCAGCTTGAAATCGTAATCGCGGGGTTTAGGCCCGAAGATGGTACCACCACCTTTGTGCAACGGGCTACGCAGGTTACCTTTACGGCTACCACCAGTACCCTTTTGACGGTGCAATTTTTTGCTGGAACCTTTAACTTCCAAACGGGTTTTTACTTTGTGCGTACCTTGACGTTGTGCAGCTAAATATTGCTTTACAGCCAGGTAAACCACGTGGTTGTTCGGCTCTGTTCCGAAGATATCATCGGCTAAATCAACAGAACGACCGGTTTTCGCACCCTTTATACTTAAAACATCTACTTGCATCGTACTTTATATTTAAGATTACCTCCCGACCTTTGTCCGGATTAAATCTGCAATAACAAAATTATTTTTGAATGTATACTATCGCACCATTGTGGCCAGGAACTGATCCGTTAACCAGGATGTAGTTCTTGTCAGGGAATACTTTCAGGATCTTCAGGCTCTTTACTTTCACACGATCCTGACCCATACGGCCGGCCATGCGCATACCTTTGAATACGCGGGAGGCATCTGATGAGTTACCGATAGAACCAGGAGCACGTTGACGGTCGTGTTGGCCGTGGCTTTGTTCGCCCACCCCACTAAATCCGTGACGTTTAACAACACCCTGAAAACCTTTACCCTTAGTAGTACCTACAACGTCAACTTTTTCGCCTTCAGCGAAAATGTCAACAGTGATAGCATCACCTAAACTCTTTTCAGTAAAATAATTGCGGAATTCTTTTACAAATTTCTTTGCGGCTGTATTGGCCTTAGCGAAGTGATTCTTTTCAGCAGCGATAGTGTGCTTTTCATTCTTGTCACCGTAAGCTAACTGGATAGCGCTGTATCCGTCTGTTTCGGTAGTTTTTACCTGGGTCACAATACAGGGACCAGCTTCAATAATAGTGCAGGCAGTTTGTTTGCCATCCTGACTGAAGATGCTGGTCATCCCGATCTTTTTACCAATGATTCCTTTCATCGTTGTTCGGTTTGTGCCCTCGTGGTTAAAGAGACAATTGCGTTAATGATTGTAGAACAGGGTGTTCTGATACACTTATCCGCCAGGCGGCAGACAGGCACAATCATAAGCAACTTCAATCTCCGTTTGCTACCGACCTTTTCTTTTAGCCACCGAAGCTTTAGCGAAAGTGGCCTTGTGCCACTACTTAAACTTCGTCATCTTTTCTGATGTCCCAACGAAACGCCGGGATGATAGAAGTACCGGTAGTAAACTAACCTCGAAGGGCTAGTTCATATTTTAAAACGTTATTAATCTAATCTGTTTAGTTGTAAAGCAGCATTTGCTTTTTTACCCCTAATTCGTTAACCCAGCGCTGTTTTATCTATCCTGTTAAGAATAAAGTTTACAGATGGGATAGAAAGAACTTTATGAAAAAACCCTGTCAGGATTTTTAGAACCCTGACAGGGTTCATACAATGCTATCAGGCTTTGATCTCTACTTCAACACCACTAGGTAAGTCAAGCTTACTCAGTGCATCTACTGTACGGCTGCTGGAAGTATAGATATCTAATAACCGTTTGTGGGTGCACAACTGGAACTGCTCACGGCTCTTCTTATTCACGTGGGGTGAACGCAATACGGTGAATATCTTTTTACGTGTAGGTAAAGGAATAGGACCTGTTACCACAGCACCTGTGCTGCGCACGGTTTTTACGATTTTCTCGGCAGATTTATCTACCAGATTGTGATCGTAAGACTGTAATTTTATTCTGATTCGCTGAGACATATTGCAAAACCCAATTTTTCCAATGGGGATGCAAAGGTAGGGGTTGTTAGGTATTGAGCAAAAGATTTCTCAACTATTTTTACCAAAAGGCCGAAAAAGTTGGAAATAACTGCTTTTTCACCGGTTTCAGGGGACCAATTTGGTCAGTTTCCGGTTGCCAGGTTGCAAGTTACAGGTTCAACGTTACCGGGTGGAAGTACCTATTAACGCTTCCCCTCACCCTCCGGTTCACTACCCTTCTGTATTTTTTGAGGTCTGGTCAACATAAGGCAGTAAGCCTACACTAAACCATGTGTGAACCTGGCCTCATCCATGTGTGATCCATGTGTCAAATGGTACCCTTTACCAATGGATGACACATGTTTCACACATGGTTGACACATGGTTAACGCATTAAATTACTGACATTCAATTGATTATAGTCTTAAGAGGTTATTTTTATATTATAACATAATGATACTCAATGTGTACGAAAGTTTCCTGCGCCTATTTCCCTCAATAAGTACCCCAACCGCTTGAATGGCACCCTCAACAATTGCCCCGGTTAAAAGCACCAATGCGGCCGCTCCACCACCGGTGTGCCTGGAGGTATAAAACTGGTTACCATGGTTCCCATTCTGCATTATAGCTGGCGGGCTGGCCCTGGCATTCATCATACTGGAAACATAAAAACTATTTTCAAAACTCAGCGGATCACCGTTTGAGGAGCCCACCATATAGGAAATAAAGCTC
>JAJKIL010000016.1 GCA_021154515.1 Niastella sp.
TATACTTTCATCATAATCAAAAAGTCGTTATGTAGCTGTAAGTGAGCGAATAATTTAGGTTAAAATTGAATGAGTTCTGGCTTATTTCCAATGACTTTGACATTTTGCCGTAAATTTTATGGTAGAACCGGGTATTTTCCTAATTTTATTCGGATAATTGATTTGTTGAACGTTATTTACTGATTCTTTTTCAATATGAACACCTCCCAATTGGATGCCACCGACTGGCAAATACTCCGGCTTTTACAAAAAGATGCCTCCCTTACAAATAAGGAGATCGCTTTTGAATTGAATAAGTCTGTGGCTACTGTTCATGAGCGCATCAAACGATTAAAAGAAGAAGGGTATGTAAAAAAAATTGTGGCCCTGCTTGACAGAAAAAAAGTAAACAAAGGGTTGATCGCTTTTTCGCAGGTACTGCTACATGACCACACCGCGCAAACCCTGGCTAATTTTGAAAAAGAAGTAGCGCGCTTTCCCGAAGTGATGGAATGTTTTCAGATGACGGGCACCTTTGATTTTATTCTGCGTATTGCTACCAGCGATATGGATGCCTATCACGATTTTTATCGTAACAAGCTGGCCACCCTGCCCAATATCACAACCGTACAAAGTTTCTTTGTATTGTCAGAAACAAAAAGCATTACGGCATATCCTATATAGGTAGAAACTGCGGTATCTTTATTCCTTAATTATTGGAATATGTCACACCTGTTCACACCGCTTCAAATTAGATCAATAGAGATAAAGAACCGGATTACCGTTTCACCCATGTGCCAGTATACCAGTGTAGATGGGTTTGCCTCAGACTGGCACCTGGTGCATTTAGGCAGCAGGGCAGTAGGTGGGGCCGGACTTATTATTACAGAAGCAACCGCTGTTTCACCGGAGGGGCGTATTTCTCCGCATGACCTTGGCATTTGGAAAGAGGAACACCTGGAAAAATTACAACAGATCACTTCATTTATATCCGCGCAGGGAACAGTGCCCGGCATTCAACTGGCGCATGCCGGCCGTAAAGCCAGCACCAATGTGCCGTGGGAAGGCCGCGGTAAAGTTTCAATTGAAGAAGGAGGTTGGGACGTGGTGGCGCCTTCTGCCATTGCATTTTCAGCTAATTACCCCATGCCTGTTGCGTTGGATGAAGCAGGTATTCAAAAAGTGATCAGCGACTTTACTATTGCCGCCAGCCGGGCGCTGCGGGCGGGTTTTAAAGTAATTGAGATCCATGGCGCGCATGGTTACCTGGTGCATGAGTTTTTGTCTCCGCTCAGCAATCATCGAACCGATAAATATGGCGGTTCGTTCGAAAACCGTATTCGTTTATTGCTGGAAATTATTGCAGGCGTTCAAACCGTTTGGCCAAATGAGCTGCCATTGCTGGTGCGCATCTCTGCCAGCGACTGGGTAGAGGGTGGCTGGAACCTGGAGGAATCTGTGCAGTTGGCCCACATCCTGAAACAGAAAGGGATTGACCTGATAGATGTTTCATCGGGCGGGTTGGCGCATCATCAACAAATTACTATTGGTCCGGCGTATCAATTACCTTTTGCTTCCCGCATTAAAAAAGAAACCGGGATCCTCACCGGCACGGTTGGTATGATCACCACCGCTATTCAGGCAGAAACCATTTTAACGAATGGTGATGCCGATATGATCATCATGGCGCGTGAACTGCTTCGCCAACCTTATTTTCCCCTGCTTGCTGCGCATGAATTAAAAGAAAAAGTAGAATGGCCGGTGCAGTATGAACGGGCGAGATTTTAAAGAGGGCAGACGGCAGAAGGCAGAAGGCAGAAATTCTTTTGCTTCGATTGCCTTTCGTAAGAAAAAGCCGCTTTTGCATTCAGTCAAACTTCCCGGCTGGTCGGCGGTCCAGTTGCTGTTTCACGATTCGCATCTTTGCCTTTCATCAGCCTTGTTTGCCGTCTGCCGTCTGCCGTTTGCCATTCTCCTCCATAACTTTTTGCAGCTCGTACTCATAAGCTTTATGTGCAGGCACAATGGGGTCATTCGTAAGCAGGGAATATTCTTTTATAAAGCAGGCGCCGAAGTATAAAATAAAAGAGGAATAAAACATAAACAGCAGAATTAATACCAAAGCAGCGCCTGCGCCATAAACAATACCGGCATTGCTATGCCCCATCATATAAGAAAGAAACAATTTGCCAAAATAAAACAGCACGCCTGTTAACAAACCGCCAACAATGGCCACCCGCCACGAAGGGCGGGCATTGGCCAGGAACCTGAACAGCACAATAAACCACACGATAATGGTGAGCATGCCAATGAACTCGTTCATAAGGCCGGTGAAAAATTCACTGCCCTTCGGCCAAAAGCTTTCGAAATATTTACCGGCCACTTCACGCGCTATTGCAATAATTTCACTGGCCATAAAAAGTATGGCTGCCGCCAGTATAAGCACCAATGAGCGGCCCCGTACGGTAAGGTCATACAGGAACCCCGACTTTTCAGGACGAATATTCCAGATATCGTTCAACGTATTTCGAATGACCTTGAACAAAGTGGTGGACACAAAGATCAGGAACAAAATACCTATCACCACCATGTACCAGTTTTGTGCAAGGTTGCGCAATCCGCGGGCCGTGACCCGCAATTGTTCTGCATTTTCTTTCCCCAGTGAGGTAGTAAGCACATTGCGCAGTTCGGTACCCACCAGTTTTTTGCTGAAAAAAATACTGAAGAACTGAAAAAGCAGCACCATTATGGGCGGCAGGGCAAAGCTGGTAAAAAAGGCAGTAGCGCCGGCCATCCGCAACGGGTCGTTCTGTTGCAGCCGGTTAAAGGAATCCTTTAGCAGTTTTCCTAATACCGGCAGGCTCCATCTGATTTTTTGTTTCTCCATCTTATGACCTTAAATTTAAGTGATACCTTAGAGAAAATGTTCAAATTCTCTTTAAGTTGCATTATTTAAACCAGTGGAACATGAGGAAGATCTTAATAATTTTTGCTCATCCGGTACTGGAAAAGTCCCGCGTGCATAAACGACTGCTGCATTATATTCCCCAACAGACCGGAATAACCTTGAACGATCTGTACGAAAATTACCCCGACTTCGATATCGATGTTAAACGCGAACAGGAATTGCTCCTGGCGCACGACATCATTATCTGGCAACACCCATTGTATTGGTACAGCGCGCCTGCTTTGTTAAAACAATGGCAGGACCTGGTGCTGGAACATGGCTGGGCATACGGAAAAAACGGGTATGCATTAAAGGGTAAAAAACTTTTTAATGTGATCACCTCCGGTGGAAGTTTGCAGGCCTATCAGCGGGAGGGTTATCAGCAATGCACCATTAATGAAGTGCTGAAGCCGTATGAACGCACCGCAGAAATTTGCCGCATGACCTACCTGCCGCCTTTCTGGGTTTCGGGAACGCATAAACTGGAATTGCCACAGATAAATGAGTATGGACATAAATACGGCCAGCTGCTGCTACGGCTACGGCAGGAAAGTTTAAAGGATGAAGAGATGATGCAGGCTTCCTGTTTAAACGACCTTATTGAAACCTCAGAAAACAACCTGGCATAATATGGAACATTCATTTTTTTATAAAGCCCTGGTCTTTCTGGGAGCGGCGGTATTGTTTGTTCCGCTGGCGAAAAAGTCGGGTTTAGGTTCGGTATTAGGTTATTTGATTGCCGGCGTTTTCATCGGCCCATCTGTATTGGGGTTTGTGGGCGCCGAAGGGCAGGATATTATGCATTACGCCGAGTTTGGCGTTGTAATGATGTTGTTTTTAATTGGGTTGGAACTGGAACCGGAATTGTTATGGAAGCTCCGTAAATCAATTCTCGGTCTGGGCGGATTACAGGTGATAGTAAGCACAATATTTATAGCGGGCATTGCCATGCTCTTTCACTTTAACTGGCAACAGGCATTGGCGTTAGGCATGATCCTGTCTTTGTCATCCACCGCCATTGTATTGCAAACCATGGCGGAGAAAGAATTGATGCGCACATCCGCCGGTCAAAGCGCCTTTGCGGTATTGTTGTTCCAGGATATTGCGGTAATCCCCATGTTGGCCCTTTTCCCTTTGCTGGCAACAACAGATATTCTGCATAAACCAACTACTGATGCCCACGATGCGGGCACCTGGGTTGATGGGCAACCGGCCTGGTTGCATGCTGCCATCGTATTAGGTACTATCGCTGCGGTTATTGTCGTGGGTAGAATGGCAGTACGGCCCTTGTTGCGGCTGGTGGCCAAAACCAAGATGCGCGAAATTTTTACCGCAACAGCCCTGCTGATCGTTGTAGGTATTGCCGTGTTGATGGGAAGGATCGGGCTTAGTCCTGCTTTAGGTGCGTTTTTAGCGGGCGTTGTTTTAGCCAACAGCGAATACCGGCATGAACTCGAAAGCGATATAGAACCCTTTAAAGGATTGTTGCTCGGGGTGTTTTTTATAGCCGTGGGCGCCTCTATAGATTTTGGACTGGTGTCACAGCATTTGAAGGAAATAATAATGTGGGTGTTGATATTGATCGCGGTGAAGGCGCTTGTTTTGTTCCTGCTTGGAAAAGTGTTTAAAATGGGAACCGAACAGAACTTCATTTTCTCCTTCAGCCTTACGCAGGTAGGAGAATTTGCGTTTGTGTTGTTTTCATTTTCTTTTCAGCAGGGCATACTATCGCAGGAAACCACCAGTATAATGACTGCCGTGGTTGCCATCAGCATGGGATTAACGCCGTTGATTATCCTGGCCAATGAAAAATTCATCCTGCCCCGGGTGGGCACAGGCGAAACCGAAGAAAGACCGGCCGATGAGATCGATGAAAAGAATCCGGTCATCATTGCCGGGTTTGGTCACTTTGGAAGTACCATCGGGCGTTTTTTGCGGGCGAACCAGATCCCGGCCACGTACCTCGATCTGGATTCTGACCGCGTGGATACAGTGCGAAAAATGGGTTTAAAAGCTTTTTATGGCGATGCCTCCCGGGTTGACCTGTTACAGGCTGCCGGGGCAGATAAAGCAAAGATCATTGTGATAGCCATCAGCTCGCCCGAAAAAAGGCTGGAGATGATAGAGACCATAAAAATGAATTTTCCCAATATTCATATGCTGGTGCGGTCGGCCAACCGGTACGATGCCTACGATCTCATGAACGCCGGTATGCTGCATATATACAGGGAAACACTGGATACAAGTTTACGGGTGGGGGTAGATGTGATGAGCATGCTGGGTTTCAGAAAATACACTGCCCAGCGCCTGGCAAGAAATTTTATGCGGTATGATGAGGCCAATCTGAAAAGATTGTCGGCCATAAGAAACCCCGATGAATATGTGGTAGAGGCAAGAAAGTACATGGAAGAGATAGAAGCCACGCTGCAGTCGGACAGGCAATATTTCACTGGTGAAAGTGATCTTTCCTGGGACCCCGATAAGTTGATCGAAGAAGTGCGTGCTTCCATACAGGAGAACCCGCTGCAATAAACAGTTGGCTTAAGGCTTTAACCCGCCATATTTTCGAATGAGCGATCTGGCTTGTATACCCCATGGCGGCAGGTCGTTCATGCTCCAGCGCCCTGTTGAAGAAGCGGTGGGTTGCAGAACGGAACAGGTTACATTTTTTTTATCCGTTACACACCAGTCTACCCAGCTGATCTTGTTTTTTTCCGACCATTCAATCCATTTGATCCATTCGGGGGTGTTGATGGGGCCATCACCCGTATGGTCCATACCGCCAGACTCGGAAATAAACAGGGGGATGCCTTTTTTCAGTGCATAATCGCCTCTGTCGCGCAGGTCCTGCTTATGGGTGCCTGCATAATAGTGAAGCGTGTACATCAGGTTTTTATACCCTTTTATGGGATCATCGGCAACGATCTGCACATCCTGGTCCCAGTGCGGCGAGCCAACCAGGATCACGTTATCCGGGTCGATGGCCCGGATGGTTTTTATCAGTTCTATAGAATAAGCTTTTACCTCAGGCCAGGTGTTCTCAGCGGGTTCATTAAAAATTTCGTAAATGATATTGGGATATTTGCCGTATGCGGTGGCTATTTCAGTGAAGAATTGTTTGGCTTCTTCCTGTCGGATGTGATGACTGTGCCAGTCGACTATAATATACACACCATCTTTAATGGCGGCATCGATCACTGTTTTTGCTTTTTCCATTCCCCAGGCCGGATATTTAATATACCCGCTATCCGGTTCAACGCCTATGGCTGCGCGAATAACTGTACAACCCCAGTCTTTTTGTAACCAGCTTATGGCGCCGGCATTATAAAACCGCGGCCACCAGTTATGCCAGCCCAAACTCATTCCACGCAGGATCACCGGCTGCCCTTTTTGATTCACTAGTTTTGTACCCACTACTTTTAAAGCGCCATTGACTTTTACTGTTTGGGCAAAACCGCTGAGAATAATAAAAATTAAAATGAATACGGACCCTGTCTTTTTCATAAACTAACCCGTTGTTTCGTGGCGGCTGATTTATAGATTGCTTCTACTACCCTGATGTCGCGCAGGCCTTCTTCGCCCGGCACCAGCATTGGCTTTTTATTTATAATGCTCAGTGCATCATCATCCATTTGCTTTGCCTGTTGATAAGGAATATTGTAAGGGTGGTTGATGGTACCCAGCGGGCTGGTGCCGTTCTGGCCATTATATTCAGAATAGGGTTTTATTTGTATCTCTCCCTTTTCACAGGTGATATTGAGGAAATTGAAGTTCTCCCCAAAACTGGTTTTGATATCGGCCGTTACACCGCCGGGAAATTCCAGGGTGGCGATGGTTGTTTCATCCAGTCCGTTCTTATAGATCTCCGGTCTGGTGGTAGATGTTTGCGCAGAAACAATGGCCACCGGTTCCATATTGGTACCCAGTCTTGCTCCCTGTATGGCGTAAACGCCCATGTCGTATAAAACGCCGCCGCCCATTTCTTTTTTCTGTTTCCAGTGGTCGGTGCGGTTCTCGCGATAGGCTGCGCCACAATTAACTTTGGTAACCCTGCCCAGCTTTTTGTCTTTTACAATACCGCGCCATTCCTGTGTATTGGGTTCATGGTGCAGGCGGTAACCAATGGCCAGTGATTTTTTGTTCGATCGGCAGGCTTCGATCATTGCCTTACATTCCGCTTCATTTAACGCCATGGGTTTTTCGCACCACACTTCCTTGCCGGCATTCGCTGCCCTGACCACATACTCCTTGTGCATAGAGGGCGGTAACACAACATAGATCAAGTCAATGTCAGGGTTATTGGCAATGGAATCGAAGTTTTGATAATTGTAAATATTCTTATCAGGAATATTGTATTTCTGCTTCCAGGCTTCCGCTTTGGCCGGGGTGCCGGTAACAATACCTGCCAGGTAACAATGTTTTGTTTGTTGTAAGGCAGGCGCCAGCAGATCGGTACTATAATAGCCTAGTCCTACCAGGGCTACTCCTAATTTGTCTTTAAAGCGGGTAGGGGAAGCAAAGATCGATTTAGGGGAAAGAAGCAGAAGGCCGCTGCCGGTTGCAATCGTTTTAATTACACGTCTCCGTGAAATAGTGTTCATGTAACAGGATTTTACAGGTTTGTGATAATGGCGCACCACTGGTAGTGGCGTGTATGCTGAAGATAAGACATTTTTGAGATGCCTGTAGTAATTAATATACCTTTGTGGTCTTAAACGTATATTATATGTTCGGAGATATGCTTAGCAAATTGCAGGAAGCGCAACAGAAAATGCAGGAAGGCA
>JAJKIL010000017.1 GCA_021154515.1 Niastella sp.
GCTGGAACAACACCTTTACTTATAAGAATTTCGATCTGAACTTCTTCTTAAGAGGTGTAACCGGCAACAAGATCCTGAACAATACGTTGGCGCAATTGAACAGCCCCGCCGATTCAAAAAACAACAACGTACCTAAATTCACGCTGGGTGAAGCCTTCACTGATAATGTGGCGTACCTCACTTCAGACCGCTTGCTGGAAAAGGGCGACTATATTCGCATGGATAATGCCACACTGGGTTACTCGATCAAAACAAAGGTGAAGACCATCAGCAAACTGCGCGTATATGTTTCCGGAAACAACATCTTTACCATCACTGGTTATCGTGGTATCGATCCTGAGATCAATATCGGAGGTTTAACGCCAGGTATAGATGCTAAAAACTTCTATCCCAAAACAAGATCGATCATCATTGGCGCCAACATCGTGTTCTAATACTATTCAATAAAAAATACGAGATCACACTATAATAAATAATTACCAGTATGAAAAAAACATTGATCGCATTACTAGCTATCGTTTTTATAGCGAGTGCGTGTTCTAAACTGGATGTTACACCGGAGTCGCAATACACCCTTGGCAACTTTCCCAAAACGCCACTCGACTATACGGCATTAATAGGCCCTATTTATACCCAGCTGGCCAGCAAATATGCTATTGAATATTTCCGGATGCAGGAGCTGACCACCGATGAGGCCATTATTCCCGGCCGCGATGGTAACTATGATGACGGTGGACAATACCGCCAGCATCATCACCACCAGTATACACCCGATCACTCAAATGTGAAGGATGTATGGTCCTGGGGATTTGGCGCCATCAATACCTGCAACCGGGTATTAAGCAACATTGCCAATTCATCCATGGCCGAAACAGATCCTGCCCGCATCTCCTCTACTGCTGAAGTAAAAGCCATGCGTGCCCTGTTCTATTTCTTTATGATGGATATTTACGGAAACGTTCCTATCGTTGATACATTCCCGGTGAACGATCTACCAGCTACTAAAACAAGAGCTGAAGTGTTTGCGTTCATTGAAAAAGAACTGAAAGCCGTGGTTGGTAAATTACCGGTAAAAGACCTTAACAATCCTATTCCAACCTACGCCCACCCAACCAAAGGCATGGTGTATGCCCTGCTGGCAAAAATGTACCTCAATGCTGAAGTATACCTTGGCCCCGGAAATAAAAAATATAACGAGACAGTAGCCATGTGCGACAGTGTTATTGCCTCTAAAAAATATTTCCTCGACCCCAGCTATGCATCGGTTTTTGCACCGGATAATGGTCCCAATACTACAGAGACTATTTTCGCCATCCCTTACGATCCGCTGTTGCTGGATGGCAACCAGTTTACCCGCCATGGCTTTATGGCGTATATGTACCCTGTTTATGGCGTGCCTAACAACCTGAGTGTGTCCATGAGCACTACGCCTGCATTTTACGACAGGTTCAACCTGCCCGGTGATGAACGCAACAACACCTGGCTCGTTGGTAAACAAACCTATAAAGACGGCACTCCATTTACTATAAAGATCACCAAGAAAGACCTGGATGCCAGCTATTCAGGCCCTGCCGGCGATACGATCTGGCAGTTGGAGATCAGCAAAACGCTTGTAATGACCGGTAAAAAGCCTTTTGATGTGGGCAATGATTACAAGGCCCGTTGTATGGGTGTTCGTTCTATCAAGTACTATCCCGACAGGGCTACTACCGCGCTTACCCGCATGAGCGGCAACGATATGCCGATCTTTCGCCTGGCCGATATTTATTTAATGAAAGCTGAAGCCATTTTACGTACTGCCACCCCTACTACCGTAAATGGCGAATTGCAGGATGCGGTGGTATTAATGAATAAAGTACGCGCCCGCGCCAAGGCGCCAACAGTTACCTCTGTTACCCTGGATGAACTGCTCGATGAGCGCGCCCGCGAATTGTACTGGGAAAACTGGCGCCGTAACGACCTGATCCGTTTTGATAAATATGAGATAGAATATCCTATCCCCGGTGATGTGGCCGCTCCCGGGTATGATAAACCTAAAATGAGCACAGACGCCTACCTGAAGCTCTTCCCTATTCCAAACACGGAAAGAAAGCTGAACGTTAACCTTGCCCAGAATGATGGGTATCAAAAATAATAAATAAGGATGCATCGAATAAATGCGAATCCCGTCCCGGGTTAACCGGGGCGGGATTTTTTTTTCCGGGAAGCTGGGGTAGCAATACAAGGGTGGCAGCTGATTTCGAAGCTGACTTTACATCAACAAACAAGGACCAATCAAGGAGGTAACAGGGACTTTACAAGGATAAAATCCCTGTCAGGTCCCTGTGAGGTCCCTGTTATGTCCCTGTTAGGTCCCTGTGAGGTCATAAAAAGACCATACAAATTCCTTGTTCTGGTTGGAAACAGGTTACCGCTGTAATAAGATACCAACTTTAGTAAATCACCTCCATAATACTCTGATTATAAGCTTGATGCTTGCTGCATTCTTCTTATCTTCCATTTATGACTGCCACTGACCTCACCACCAGCAACAGCACCCGCAGCACCGAGATCATTGCCGGGATCTCCTCCTTTCTGGCGACCTCTTATATTATTGTGGTGAACCCTTCTGTGCTCAGCCAGGCGGGTATGCCCTTCAGCGGGGTGTTGACGGCGACGGTGCTGGTGTCGTTTTTTAGTAGTTTAATGATGGGCTGGTATGCCAAGAACCCGGTACTGGTAGCGCCGGGCATGGGACTCAATGCCTTCTTTACATTCTCCGCCGTAATTGGCATGAAGGTTCCCTGGGAAGTAGCGTTAGGTGCTGTAGGCTGGAGCGGGGTATTGTTTTTAATACTGTCAGCCTTCAATATTCGCACGTATATTGTCCGCGCCATCCCCCGGCCATTGCGTTATGCTATTGCAGCAGGCATTGGATTATTTATTACCCTTATTGGTTTTGTAAATGCGGGGTTCATCGTGCACAACCCTGCCACCATTGTAGGCATTGGAAAATTGCAACCTACCCTGCTTACCTTTCTCGCCGGTTTATTGTTCACGGCCATACTCGTAACCCGACAGGTAAAAGGCGCCATCCTGATCGGCATTGTTTTCACCACGCTGGCAGCTTTACCAATAGGCCGTTGGTGGGCGTTGGATACGCCGCCACTCATTTCCTGGAAAGGAGTTTTTGCCGCACCGGATTTTAGCCTTGTGTTAAAACTCGACCTGGTGCATTCCCTGCAATGGTCGGTAGTGCCGGTGATCTTTGCCTTTGTATTTACCGATATGTTCGACAGTCTTAGTACATTGGTTGGGTTATCCGAAGCCGCCAACCTGTTGGATGAAAAAGGCGAACCCCGTAATATAAAACGGGCATTAATAACCGATGCCATGGCCACTACCATTGCCGGATTGGTGGGAAGCAGTCCGGGTACTGCTTATATTGAATCTGCAGTAGGGATTAAAGAAGGGGGTAGAACCGGGCTTACAGCCATTACCGGCGCCTTGTTGTTCCTGCCCTTTTTATTTTTAGCGCCCCTGTTATCGGTAGTACCGGCCATTGCTACTGCGCCCGCATTGGTACTGGTGGGTGTATTTATGGTGCAACCTGTCACCAAAATCAACTGGACCCAACTCGACGAAGCCATCCCCGCCTTTCTCGCCATGGTTATTATTCCTTTTTCGTATAGTATAACGCAGGGCATCATCTGGGGCTTCCTTACCTGGACCGGGATTAAATGGATCATGGGGAAGAACGGGGATATTTCTATTGCATTGTTGGTCATTGATGCTTTTGCGATAGTAGCGTTGATCCTTGAATAGAAAGGCCGTTGCCAGTTACCAGTCACCGGTTGCCGCGATGAAGTCTTTGCCCTTTGCCCTCTGCCTACTGCCTTCCTCCATTTATTTACAACACCTACTTCTTACCGAACCAGCCTAACCACTAAAAATATCAGTCCATTATTTTGGTGGACTTATAAAAAGATAGTAATCTTGTACTATCAGGTAAGATCTATTCGCCTAACCGGAACCCTAAACCGGGAAACTGCTTTTGCCGGCACCAAATTATTTATAATGTATATAGCAAGGTATACCAAACACCGCTGTTGTTGTTACTACTGCTGCTGATCTCCACGATTGCATGGCTGCTGTATTGCTATTCGACCCTTACTGATAGATACTAACCTTTTCATTTAAATAGTCGCCGAACGCTCCATTAAAACTAATCGCTATGACAACAACAGATGTAATTATCCTTTCAAAAAAGATCGCCGTTGGCATTCTCATTTTTTTGATACCGCTGGTAATAATTGCCGGAGGTCTCTGGCTCGCTGATCTACTTATCATTAATCGATAATCAAATCTATTATACAATGAAACCAGCCACGCTCTCACAAAAAGTATCCCGCGATGGGTTGATCAGTGTGTTTATCTATGCACTGCCCGTTGTGTTGATGTTCCTTAGTTTTTATATTACCGGATCAAGACCCTGGGAACAACATGGCCCGGCCGTATTGCCTTTCAAAGCGCCGCATTTCCTGGAAGCGATCTTTAAAAATCTAAGTACCTGGGGACTGCCCGCAATTATGCTCATACTCGGTGTTGTTGAATTTGCAGTAGGCTTGTATGAAAACAAATGGACAAAGAATGAACGAATACTGGATATCATCTGCTTTATTGCACCGAAGTTTATCATTCGTCCGCTTATTGCCTATTTTGGATTGAAAGTGCTGCCCATTCTTTTACCTGGCGGAAAAGACGCTTTTGCCTGGATCCCCTTCTGGTGGGGCTTTTTTATCATTGCCATTGCAGATGACCTTACACAGTACTGGTACCATCGCCTGCATCACCAGTTACCGTTCTTATGGCGTTTTCATCGTACCCACCACTCTGCGCCTTATATGGGTATGGCCATGGCCAGCCGGCAAAATGTGATCTATACTATTTTCTTTTCGCAGATCTATTTAACCACTTCCCTCACCTATCTGGGTCTTGGATATTCCGCGTTGTTTGTCACAGGAATAAAATCATTGATCACTACAGGTGCGCATTCCAGCATTCCCTGGGACAAACCTTTTTATACCATCCGATGGCTGAAACCAATCGGCTGGGTGCTGGAGCGGCTTATTTCCACGCCTGCTACCCATCATGCGCATCATGCAGATAGTAATGATGATGGTATTGGTCATTACAAAGGGAATTTTGGCAATATGTTCTTTTTATGGGATGTGCTCTTTAAAACCGGCATTATTACGCGA
>JAJKIL010000018.1 GCA_021154515.1 Niastella sp.
ACCATTCAACATACAGGCAGCAGCGTTAATAAGGAGCGGCAGGAGAAACCACATGTGCATTCTACCGTTTTCTCACCCGATGATAAATACATTTTTGTGCCTGACCTCGGCATTGACAAGGTGATGATCTATTCATTTAACCCAGGCAGTGGTAAGCCCGAACCGGCGCCTGTACCTTTTGCAGCAGTTCCGGCAGGCAGTGGTCCGCGCCATTTTACGTTTCATCCCAATGGCAAACTGGCCTACCTGGTTGAAGAAATGGGTGGCGAAGTATCGGGCTATAAGTATAACAACGGAAAGTTGTCGTTGATCCAACGCATCTCCACCTATCCGGCCAATTTTAAAGAAAAGAAATGGTCGGCTGATATTCATATTTCTCCTGATGGCAAATTTCTGTATGCGTCTAATCGCACGCCGGCTAATGACATTGCCATTTTCTCCATTGCCAAAAACGGCAAATTAACCTTCGTAGGTTCTGAACCAACGAAAGGCGATGTGCCGCGCAATTTCTCTATCGATCCTACAGGGAACTTTTTGTTGGTGGCCAACCAGGAAAGCGACAATATCGTGGTGTTTAAGCGGAATAAAGAGACTGGTTTGCTGACCGATACCGGCAAACGCATTCAGGTAGGTAAACCCGTTTGTTTGAAGTGGGCAAATGAACGCTAAACGCCTGTTTCAAGTTACAGGTTTCAGTTTTTTTTATGATTAACAAAGTTAATTAGCTTGTTGATGAGGCTTGTTTGCAGTTTTTTCATCTGAATTCGATCGCAAAGCCCCTGTTTTGAAAGAAACACACCCAGGTATGAAAACTTTTGTGGTCATCTGCGTAGTGTTGGTCGTAAGTTGGTCGATTTACATCCTAAGTCAGGTGTTTTCATCCATAAATTCAAAACATGGTCCATATTTCGGCTATTTATCAGCCCATTACGCGTACTTCTTCCAAATCCTTTGAAGGAATTCTGTTTTCCTTACAACTTTTTTAAAATCATGGAAGGAATAGAGAATTCCTTCAGGCATTTCCCTTTTCCCTGCAACTTTTCTGAATTCCTTCCGGGAATCCTTGTTTCCTTTTAACCTTTTTGATTTCCCAGAAGGAAAAGAGAATCCCTGCCGGGTTTTCTGATTTCCCGAAAGGTTTTGCCGTTTCCTGAAAGGAATAACGAATTCCTACAAGGACAACTCGTTTCCATACAGGAGTATCCTAAAATGGAGGATTTGAGCACAATTGATATAGAAAAAGACGATACGTCGTGTACCCGGTAACCGGCTCCCAAAACCTGGTTCCCTGAAACTTGAAACCTGAAACCCGCCTACTCCCCCAACCTGGGCCTCAGCCGGTGGCGCGATTTATTGAAGATATTCCGTCCTTTATCGATTCCCTTGCGGAGTTCTTTGCGTTCTTCTTCGGATAAATGAATAAAATCCTGGCATTCCTTGCTGCAGCAACCTTCATATTGCTGGCGGCAATTTTCGCATTGAATAAACAACAGGTGACACCCATCATTGGCACAATTCGCATGGGTATCTGCGGGGTTGCCGCACTGGTGACAACGGGCAATAATATCGGGTGTGATCCGCTCCCCCAGCCTGTTGTCGAACACAAAGTTCTTTCCAATAAACTTGCTGTCGAGCCCGTTTTCCTGTACCTGTTTGGCATAATTGATAATGCCACCTTCCAGGTGAAATACGTTCTGAAACCCGTGGTGCAACATGTACGCACTGGCTTTTTCGCAGCGGATACCGCCGGTGCAATACATAATGATATTTTTATCTTTTGCGTCTTTCAGCATGTCAACCGCCATGGGTAACTGCTCGCGAAAGGTATCGCTGGGCACTTCCAGGGCTTTTACAAAATGGCCCACCTCATACTCATAGTGATTGCGCATGTCAACCACAATGGTTTCGGGATCGTTCAGCATGGCATTCAACTGTTCGGCATTTACATACCGGCCTTTGTTGGCCATGTTGAAAGTTTCATCGGTAATGCCATCGGCTACGATCTTGTCGCGCACTTTTATTTTCAGCACCCAAAACGATTTACCGTCATCGTCTACCGCAATGTTCAGACGCAACCCGTTCAACGGTTCAAAAGAATATAAAAAGGTTTTGAATGCCTCGAAATTTCCGGCCGGTACACTGATCTGTGCATTGATGCCTTCGTGGGCCACGTAAATACGGCCAAACACTTTTAATGTCTCTAAATGCTTGTACAGTTCGTTGCGGAATTTTTCAGGTTCGGCGATGGGGAAATACTGATAAAAAGAAATGGTAGTACGGGGTTCTGTTTCCTGGTACAATAGTTCTTTCAGCTCCTTCTGGGAGACGCGGTTGTGTAATATTGCCATTTTTGAATTTTTGCGACCGCTTGCAGGGCAGTCAAAAATTATAAACGCGGCAAATTTACGAATCAATTGGCAATAGACAATAAGCAATTGGCAATGCGCAATTGGCAAATTATTCCTAAACGGCGTCAGTTCGCCAATAATCGAACCCGCCGCATTCGCGAACCCCTGCCTATTGTCAATTGTTTATTGCCTATTGATTTTATAGTTTCCCAAAGCCTCTGATACCCAACCGGATACCGAAAGCGGAAACCTTGTCTTTGTCGAAGCCCCAAACCAGGTCGAGCCGGGCTATTTTGAGAATGTTTTCAAAACCGGCGAATACTTCAATGTATTCTTTATCACTATCCACGTACAGCGCATTGGCGCCCGTTACCAGGTACCAGTTTAAAGCGCGGAAATGGGGGATCTTATTGGTGAGCAGGCCATTGAAGTGATGTTCAATATGCCCTTCTGCATACAACCGGTTTTTATTGCTGTATTTGTAATAAGGCAATAACTGGAAACCATACAGGTATTCGGCAGAAGCCAGGATCTCGTTCCCGTTAAAATGATTATAATCTATCACAGCTACACTGTCACGCCGTATAAAGCCGCCCAGGCTCATCTTATAGCGGAAATTTCCACCCAGGTTCAGGTCGAGGTTTTGCTGCACATCGAACCGCCATTTGGAATAATCGATATCACTGCCCAGCCAGTTTTGAATACCCTTCCGGTACGATAAGGTAAACAACGGGTAATGGGAACCCACATTTACGATCCTGTCGGGGTACTCGATGTATTTAGCTCCGGGCAACCAGCTTATTCCAATTCTTCCGATCAATGCCTGATGGCGTTTAAAGTTTTCCGCCATAATCTCAATGGGATAGTTAGGCGTAAACTGAACGTTCTTGCGGTTACCCACTGAATAGTTGGTGGTATTTTCCAATGGAATGCGGTCCTCATATTTCAAGCCGCCAAAAACCGTGATCCCATTTCCCACTTCTTTTGAAAAATTGAACTGCGCATACCAGGCTTCATAAAACTTGGCATAGTTACGCTCGAATAACCAGCTGCGAATGGTATTACTCAGCTGACTGATGGGATTGGTATTATTGACCTGGTACACCCATTTACCACCGCTTAGCGAGAAGGAAGAAAAATACTTTTTACCATATGTATACGTAAACGTACCGCCTGCATTGAGGTGATGGTTGCTGAGCCCGTACCGGATGGCGGGTTCTATACTAAACGCATGGCGGGAACCGGGAATGGTATCGAGCAGTTTAGTATAGCTGCCGCCGAAATTACCTAACCAACCTTCCACGGTATTGTATGCAATGGTTTCCAGTAACGGGTTCACACTGTAGATCTCCCGTTTTTTCTCCCGATAGAACAGTTGCCCTGTTGCTATCAACGGGAACAGGTGTGGTTTATTCCGGCGGCGATCGATAGAATCGAGGTAATGCGGATCTTTATGCGCTTCCTCCAGGCTGTCCTTCTTGAAATAATCGGCTACTTCTTCAGCCTGCAAGGGTAAGGGACGAATAGAATCCCAAAAGGCAGCAGGCTTTTTATTAGACCCTTCATAGATCTTCAGATAGGTATTGTTAAAGAACTTCCGCTCAAATGTAGGTGCAATATTAAATTGAGAATACACATTTACAAAACTGCCAAACGCATCAAAACCCAGCAATTTTACAGCGGGGTACAACACCTGCGTTTTTATTACCCACACATCGTTGTTAATGGGAACATACAATTGTTCAATATTCAGCGAGTCGATCAGCTCCATTTGAGAAGCCTTGGTAAGCCGTAATTGCAGACTGTGTATGCGCCAGTCGCCTTCGGTGATATTGATGTACCCGCTGAACAACGGCTCGTACCGCCGTTTGGGTGTTACTTTAATGCGATTGATCTCCCGCCCATCTTCTATAAAACTACCTTCGTACTGATAATAGTAAAAGTTCAGTGCATTGCTGGCGATAGGTGAAATAAATCCGCGGGGGTTCAGATTACGACCTACCTGAATATTGTTCTCATAAAAGGAAACGATCTGTGGCGTGCTTAATCCAAACTCATCGCTTCTGCCGCTTACTTTGGTTGACAGCACTTCGATCTTGCTTTTGCGTGGCTTTTCAACCGAATACCGCGCTACGGTTTCCGACAAAAAAAGCATTTTTCGTTGACTGGTATCGCCGTCCTCGAAATCAATTGGTTCGCCAAAGAGTTTTTTGGGGTAGGCGCGCAACTGCAGCTGTCCCTTAATATACACCTCGCATTGAAAGGTGTTGAGCTGGTTCTTGTAATACGGTCTTTTTTTGATGGCATTGCGAATGATCTCATAGGCGGGGTCTTCCCCACCGGGCTTTACCACTACTTCCTTTAAATTGAATTGTTGAATGGATAGCTGAAAATCGAGGGTGATATTATCTTCTCCTACAGTGATTGTTTTTTCCTGCCGGCTATAGCCCACATATTGCGCTACAATGGTGTAAGTTCCGGGATTGAGTTGCAGAAAATAATCGCCTTCTTTATTGGCGGTAGTGCCCTGCGTGGTGCCTTTTACCAGTATGGAGGCGTATACCAGCACCTGTCCTTTTTCATCAGTAACCCTGCCGCTAATACGCGCAGCCTGCACGGATATAAAGCCAACAATAAAGAGGGTAAGTAAGGACAGTATTTTCATATCGCGACGAACGCGAAAATAAGGCCAAATCCTGATTAGCTATTGAGGAATAAGTTAATTAAGTAATATAAATTCTTCTATCCCCTGGCTTCCACAACCATCGTACCGGCTACGCGATCGCCAACGCGTTGTGCATTTTTACTACCGGCAGCAGTAGCCAGCCCCACCAGCCCACCAAAAGGAAGAAAATCTATAATGTCAAATAAATGCCTGACGAAGCTGCTGGCGAGATCTAATTTTGAGCCATCATCATTCAGGACTTTTATCCCGAAGATGGCCTTCCCAATAGTTTGCCCTTTATTAAAGGTTTCATATGCTGGCAGTATCACAAACCAGGGTATAGCAACGATGGAAATAGCATATATCCAGGTAAACAGCTCTCTATCTATTCCAAAGCTTTTTATTGTGTGGTGGTGGTTAAAATAAACAATACCCCTTACTATTAACGTGTAAATAAGGTAATCAATAAAGCAGGCCAGCCAACGCGAAAATTTCGATGCCAGCCGGGGCGATTCATAATCAAGTAGAATATCTTCCATAAACACAGTTAATACTTCTCCCGGCTATCGATATACCTACGCAGAAAACTTCCCGACAAGGCAGCTAGGCCGCCAATAATGGCGCCCACCACGGCGGTTATCAGTATCAGCAAGCCAGAGGAACCGCCCAATGGGAACAAGCTGGCCATGCGGGTTGATAGAATGCTGTCGTTTTGAGCGTCTATCCAAAAGGCCAGCAGGCCCCAGCATATTAAAATGCTTACAAAGCCTGTTAACCAGGCTATGCCTGGTTTTTGATATATAAAAGCGGCTACGCCAAACGACACCAGCGCCACACTCCAGAATGGTAAATATAACCCAGCCGCAAAACTTGCAATGATTGTTAATAATACAGAAACCCCGAATTTCATTGGTGCTTTAATTAAAGTTCATAGTGAAAAGGATCCTTTTGTCTTTCGCTTCCCCCGCGTCCATCACCCACAATTTGTCGTACTTCCCTTCAGACCATTTATCGATAAAACTATCATAGTACTTACTTCCGGGGTTACCGCTTTGTCCGCCCGGATAAATGCCCCAGGCCTCAGTTTTATCAGTCAACTCAACGATCATGCGCCAACTGGGCCCATGAAATTGTTTGGTGGCATTGATCATATTGGCGCCGCCGCCAGTCATTAAATGAAAACGGCTCAGGGGCGCCAGCCGCAGTAAATGCCTGATGCCTGTATCTTTATATTTACCCCAGTTCAGGTTGGCTTTTTGATCGGCCATAGATACAACCGGTACTGCTTTTTTAAAGGCTGCGGTTATCACATCCTGGATCGATTCTACCTGGTTGGTTTTAATGTTATCGGCAAATTTAAAGTTCGACATGGTAAGACAATGCACCAGGGTAGCTTCCATGGGTATTTTTACCGGTTTACTGGCTACGTCCAGGTCGTCGTTCCATACTTCCGCCTCCAGGTTATCGAACCACAGTTCAAAAATAGCCGGTGCTTTTTCAACAGCATCGCCGCGTAAATTCCAGCCGCGTAAAATATCGAGGTATTTTTTTTCTTCAATACTTAATGTACTTTCATCTACATTGCTCATCAACAGGGGCAAAGCAGTTTCTGCAAACACATTGAAATTATCGGTCTGCATTTTCTTCATATCATCGATGGTGATATCGCTCAATTGTCGCAGGTACCGGTTTATGGCAATTCCCCGGTAAATAGTATACTCACATCCCAGGTAATAGGGATAAGCAGAATCTGCCGGCGTTTGGTTAGCGCTGCTTACAAAACCGCGGGCCGGGTTCTCAATGTGCGGGTTCTCCTGCTGTTCAATAGTTCCCTGCCACAAATAAGAAGAATCAACACCGGGCATAATGAAATCGCCCTGGCGCCGCCATTTGGCCGGAAACTCACCCTGTTGCCAGATGGCGATGTCGCCGCTTTTGTCGGCAAACACAAAGTTCTGACCGGGGCAACGAAAATTCTTAATCGCCTCGTGATAATCCCCAATATTCTTCATGCGGTTGAGCTGGTAAAAAGTTTTCAGCTCGTTGGATCCCTCGTGCGCTTTCCATTTTACTGC
>JAJKIL010000019.1 GCA_021154515.1 Niastella sp.
CTGCCCTTCTTTAGACGCAATAGTCGTTCTGTCTTCCGAATTATCAGCAGCCGTTTCATTAAAAAGATAGGTCCTGTCGGGATAAGCCGTCACCAACAGTTTCGCTACCTGGTCCATCGTATTTATTTCCGCCCGGTTGTCAGGGTTTTCGTTCAGGTATTTTTTGCAGCTAACTATTGAAAGCAGTAGCGTGTAAAGAGAAATATATGTTAGTAGTTGCTTCATTTATTTAAAGTTCAAGTTACAATTACAGTTTTACGGTTGCTGGTTGCTGAGGGCCTCCCCCCAACCCCCCTCCGGTAGGAGGGGGGCTAGTTCCACAGATGCTTATTGGTAGAGGCCGAGCGCAAGCGAGGCCCTTTACCGCGAAGGAGCTTTTCTGCATCGCCCGCCGAAGCTTTAGCGAAGGAGGGCCGTCTTCATCGCCCGCCGTCCGCGTGTCGCTGAAGCTTTTGCGGAGGCGCAAGCCTTGGCGTAGGCGGGCCCTTTGCCGCGACGGGGCATTTCTGCCTTCTGCCTTCTGCCGTCTGCCTCGCCGCTTCATGATCAAAAGCCTAACTTCACCGCCAAAGTATATTGCTTAGCCAGAGGCATCGCCACTCCACCACTATTAATAAACTCCGGATCGGCGCCAAACAAATTCTTGTCGGAGTACAACAAGGCAAGGTTGTTGCCCACGAGCGACAAATGCGCATTCCGGATCTTCGCTGGTTTCAGCCATTTGGCCGGCAATTCATAATCGAGCGACACTCTTTTCAGGCGAATAAAATCACCTTTGGCTACCGCTTGCGTGCTATAGTTATAAGCATTGTAAGGATACTGTCCGTTTATAACCGTACCATCATTGTTCACCACGCCATTATTAACATGGTACACTCCTAATAAAGAAGGGATGTTGGTGCGGGCTTCATCACCCGGCATCAGCCATCGGTCGTTCAGCCGGTTGCTGAGGGTATACATATCGGAATAAGAAGCGGCAAAATTCAATTGCGGCCGTACATAGTTGCCGGCAGAAAAAGTGACCAGTGCGGACAATGAAAATCCTTTCCAGGAAAAATTGTTATAGAACCCACCGGTAATGGAAGGGTCTACCGGGCCGTGATAAACGAGATAATCTTTGTCTTCATCCTGCAAACGAATATAGCTGGCGGAGGGTTTGCCCTCCTGGTCAGTAAACAACGGGTAACCGTAGTCGTGGTCTAGACCGGCAAAGGGAACGGAATACAACCCGCGTTGGGCATGTCCTAACCGCATGCCGCCTTCCGGTTGTACGTTCGACCAAACGCTGGGGTTCACCCGCAGGTTGGTGATCTCGTTTTTATTAAAGCTTACATTCAATTGCGTACGCCAGCTAAACCCCTTATTGGGCATTTTAACCGGACTGCCACCGATAGTGAATTCAAAACCATGGGCGGCCATGTCGGCATAGTTGGCTGTTTTTACATATTGTCCGCCAATGCCCGATGTATTGATGGGGCCGATGAGGTCAAAAGATCTACGGCGGTACCAGTCCATAGTAAGGTCGATCTTGTTGAACAGCAACAGATCGGTACCAATATTCAGCTCATACATTTTTTCCCAGGTAAGCTCCCTGTTCTCGAGGCTATTGATGTAAATACCCGATTCTTTGTCGGCATCAGCCGGACGAATAGTGATGCCATTATAGTACAGTGCGGCTGCATTATGCGCATCACCAATGCTGGCAGTCATACCATAAGTGCCGCGCAGGGTAGCGGCGGAAATTATGTTGGTGAGTTTGCCGGCAAAGAATTTCTCCTGATCAAGGTGCCAGGCGCCCGATACGTTCCAGGTGGGCAGCCAGCGGGCTGTTGTTGATTGGCCCATTTTGTTGCTGCCATCGTAACGGCCCGTCACATTCACGCTGTATTTGTTGTCGAAGGAATAAGCGGCCCTTCCCATGAAGGCGGCAAACCGGTCTTTCCCGTACGACATGCCAAAATAAGGATCACCGCCTTCGATCATTTTTTTGAAGAAGCGGTAATTGGGATTTACCAGGCCGCCATTCTCATATTGATAACCGATGCCTTCATAGTCGGAGTTCTGGCGATCGATGCTGCGCAATTCCATGGAGCCGAAAAAGTTCACCAGGTGTTTATTGCGGAAGGTGTTGTTGTATTCAAGGTTCTGGCGGAAATATAAACTGCGTAGGTTATTGAGCGTGGTATTAAAGAAACCGCCTTCGGGCAATACCACTTGCGGCAGCGAGTTGGGATTGCCGGGATCTTTATACAGGTTGATATTATTGGCCGCGATGGTGGCGTCGTAATTGGCGCGGAACGCTTCCACCATGTTGGAGCCTTCTTTTATATAGTGCTGCTGTGTATTGTTTACGTAGCGGTAGGAGCCGTCAATAGAATATTCCAGTTGTGGAATGATCTTGTATTTAAGACCCATTTGCACCTGCAGATCGAGCGATTTCAGCTGAAGGTAATTCGTCTCCAGTTCATTTAAAATATTGAAGGGCGCATAATTCATTACAAAATATTCGCGGTTGCCATCAGCATCGTAAGGCGTCATCAGCCGGCTGGTGTTCAGCGCATAGGAGAAAGGGTTAAGATCGAAGGCCCGGGTATTGGTGCCATGCACGGGGTCAGGGTCCCGATTTAAGGTGCCGGGTGTACGCTGGTCGCGCACGGAGCCGTTCACCATAACATCTCCCCTGAACCGGTCGTTCATTCTAAAGCTGTTGCGAAACTTCGCCGTATATCGGCTTACGTTGTCGCCACGCGTCCAGCCATTGTCCTTCATCATGGAGGTGGAGAAATAGGTTTGGGAGTTGGGCGAACCCGAGGTCATGCTGAGGGAATGTTCCTGTAACAGCGAGTTTTTAAACAATACATCGAACCAGTCGGTGTTTGCTTTTGCATAGCGTTCCAGGAAATTTAACCTGTCCTGCAGCGTATTTTTGAGTGCGTAAGAATCGGTTGATGGATCGTAATTGTATAGCTCGTTGTACATTTTGTAAAAGATGCCACCGTCTTTTGCGCGCGAAATAGAGCTGTGGTTATAATAGCCTTTGTTCTCCAGTTCCAGCAGCACTGAAAGCTGGTCGGCAGAATTCATGATGTCGAATTGATTGTACGAAGGCTTTCCGTAAGTGGTAAAGCTGCCGCTGTAATTGATCTGCGGCGTTCCGTTGGTGTTCTTTCCTCTTTTCGTATTCACGACAATTACGCCATTCATGGCGCGTGCCCCGTACATGGCGGTGGCTGCGGCGTCTTTCAAAATGGTGAAGGATTCAATATCGTCGGGGTTGATGCCGGCAACGGAAGAACCGAGGAGCGTACCGGCGTCGCCGGTGGAAAGCGCTTCGTTGCTGATGTTTACCACCTCTTCCAGGATAATGCCATCCACCACCCAAAGCGGTTTGTTCTCGCCCGAAAGAGACGTAGCGCCGCGTACGTGTATTTTAGGCGCTGCACCAAATGTGTTCGATACATTCTGGATAGATACCCCGGCCACCTGCCCTTCGAGCATACGGCTAACATCGGGTATACCATCGCGTTCGGCAGCTGCGGCGTTCACTTTGGCGGAAGCGCCGGTAAACAATTTTCTATCTACATTCTGATAACCCGTTACCACTACTTCCTGTAACTGGCTGTCTGTCTCCTGCAGTACTATGCTCAGCACGGGGGTAGCAGCGTTCAGTTTTACCTGCTTCGATGCATAGCCGATAATACTAAATACCAGGGTGGATTTTTCGGGTACGCCTTTCAGTTCAAACCGGCCTTCGTTATCGGTAGTAGAGCCGTTGGTAGTGCCTTTAATTAGTACAGATACCCCGGGAAGGGGAGCGCCGGCAGCGCTTTTCACCACCCCGGTTACTGAAATATTGTCGTTGGCCATGGCCGGAAGGGAGACGATCGACGTTAGTAAAAAGATCAATGTCATCCATAGCAATGCTTTCGCCGGGAGCCGCCCATACCGGGAACGGACGCCCTCATAAGCAGTAATAGTCATACTGTGTGCTTGTTAGGTTTTTTAAGGTTTACCAAGTGTGATAACGTTAAGCCATAATGCCTTCGGCCAGGGAATGGTGTTATTCATCCCCCGGACATGGTAAGTGCCCTGAAATTATTGTGACTGCTGTGCGCTGCGGTTAAGGACAGGTTCTGCCTGCAAAGATGCAAAAAAACGAAAATTATTCCTTTCCGCCCGTAAATTAACTGTTACGGAGGTCCGCTTTAAAAGTTTTAATGATCCTGATGGGTGCAGTACCACTTTTAGGTAATACCTCAAAGGAAACCCTTACGCCCAGGATGGTCAGGGGTGCTGATGCTTTTAGCTGCTGGCCCTGGTACAGCTTCGCTTCGGTGAGGTTGGAAGTTTCATTACCGGCTACGGCAACGATCTCCTGATGAAAGTTGCGTACCGCTGCATAGTTTTGAATGAAGGGATTTATAATATATTCAATGGAAGCTATATCAAGTGTGTATTGTTCAGACAAAGGGCCACCCACTTTTGTATGTTGTATAATGGGAGGAGCGCCCAGGTAAAAAATACCCAGGGGTTCATTGAATACAGGTGCAAAGCCAATTACCTGCGTGTTATCAAGTCCCGGCAGCGCCAGGGTAAGTCCTGGTATATAACCTACCAGGTTGTAATCGAGCCGTATTAAAGCGGGAACGTCGAGCTTGCAATCAGCTATGCCCAGCTGCGGTACCAGGGTAGCATTGAGTTTATTGCCGGCAGCGCTGTCGAAGAGTGTTTGTTTCAGGTTACTGATAACAGAACCGGAGAAGATACCTGACAATTCATCGAGCCCGCCCGCTGATTTCACATGTGCCTGCATGTTGCTGCCGATGGCTACGCCGCGGGCGGAAAGATCATTAAAGTTCAAACCGGGTTTTTGCAGGAAGAGCATTTTGTTGCCGGCAGGTTTGCTGTTGAGCGATAATTCCATTATCCGGGCAAAATTAAAGATCCAGCCAAGTTGAAATTGTTGCCAGTTGAAATTGGCCATGTTAGGGTCGTACGCTATTTCAAACTGGGAAAGATACCAGGCGTTTTGGATAATGGGCCAGGGTTCAATAAGGGAAGCATTCACCGATTTGGTGTTCATATCAACGATCAGCTGGTCGGCAAAATTGAGTATATGGGTTGAACCTGCCGCTACGCCATATACGCCAATTCCGTTGATCAGTGAACGGAAATTGGTTACGGAAGGGTTGCTTTCCATTTCGTTATAGGTGTAATACCGGATTACACCCCTGAATTTATTGTATAATATAAAGAAGCGATTGGCGCTATTCAGCGAGTCTGAAAAGCTGTTGTACACCAGTTCCCAGCCATCACTTTTTTTAAAGTCATAACGCAGACCGGGGTCGTAATTCCTGGTTACCTGGTTGCTCCAGGGAACTGGTACGGCCGGCTGGCCGGGCGCAACAGGCATGTATTGGGCCTGTTCCCAATCGAAGACAAAATTGTATTTGGTTTTTGTGGGTGGAACGGTAGCGTTGGCCGCTATGGTTATCACGGGTTGGGCCGCATTGCCGGCAATGGCTGTTTCTTCAACCTGTAAAGGCTTTTCCGCAACGGAATCATGGTTCTTCTTACAGCTTATAATGGTAAAACTGAATATGAGTGCGGCAATAACGGGTTTGTATGGAAGAGTGATAAGGTGCTTTTTCATGATATGAGGTTGACGCCCTTACAAGACAACCTAACGGGGGTATCTGTTGCATTAAAAAAATGTTAGCCGGCGGGAAGTTCTTTTAAAAAAACGGGAGCTATTCCAACCTTTTGAAGCAGGGCAGTAGTTTATACTATAACAGTAGTGATCACGCTGTATCAAATACCAAAAATTAAAGCATCATGAAACGATTATTAATCCCGTTTTTATTATTGACAGCGGTAATGGGCTATATGTCGTGTCAAAAAGAGCACAGTAGTGATCCTGCATCGGTAAATGCCGCCAAAACGGAAGGGATCAAAAAAGGAGAACCGGTAAGCTTCTCGGTACAAAATACCTCCGGACAGGGGGCAAAATGGTCTGTAAGCCCTTCCGCCAATGTAACCCTGACCAGCGATGGCGATAAAGCCACCGTTTATTTTCGCCGATCAGGTTCTTATTCGGTAATGGCCACTATGGGCAGTACTATACAAAGGATCCTGGTAAGCGTAACTGACAGCAGTTATTGCGATAGCCTTCGCAGAGATTCTATCTGTGGTTTCCCAACCGATACGGTTCCAACTATTCCTAAGGATACCACCCGTCACGACACCTGTAAGAATTGCGGTCCCCATGATTCTACCTTTACTTTAGCGAACGATCATATCAATTTGTCTGTAATAAGAATTGATACCGGTAATGTTTCAGGGTTGGTGATCAAAGCGACTACGCAGAACGCTTATCCCTGCACGTTCAATACCCTGCTCACCTGGTTGTCCGGTACAAATGGCAGCTACAATCTGGAATACCGGGGTGTATATGTACCGGGAGGCTGTACCAGCGGACCGGTTCAGGCCACATCAACAAGAACGTTGTACCCGGTAACGGATGGCACGCATACATTTAAAGTGAATGTGAGTGGCGTTACTTATACCGGTTCCTTTACAAAAACCGGAACACAGTATAGCTTTACCTGGAATGACGCAAGTAAAGTAACAATTTCTCCCCTGATTATTAATTAGGCGCGATAAATGATAAATTTGCACAGAACCGTTATTCAGTACCGTTGAAAACGGTTCTGTGTATAAACCCAGGATCCTTTGGATAAAGATATTTTAGATGGCTGCAAAAACAATGACCCCAAAAGTCAGGAAAAATTGTACAGGCAATTTTACCCGGCCATGTTCGCCTTGTGTAAATGCTTTTTTTCCGACAACCATGATATTCTTACTGCAGTAAATAATGGCATGTTAAAAGTGTTCAGGAGTATTCATAAATACGATCCGGCCAAAGGCGATCTGTTTAACTGGGCTTACACCACGGTTCGCAATGCAGCCCTTACGCTTATCAGAGATAAAAAGTCGAAGCTCACTTTTGAGTTGAATGAAAATAACCAGGATGCCGTGGTGAATAATCCTTTTAAGCAACTGGAGTGGAAAGATATTTATTACTACCTCGACCAGTTGCCGCCCAATACCAGGTACGTGTGCAGCCTGTATTACCTCGAAGGTTTTTCAATAAAAGAAATAGTTCAATTGATTGACATGAAGGAGGGCACCGTAAAATGGCAACTGAACGAATGCCGCACCCGGTTGAAAGAAATTTTTGAACGTCATACTAACAGAAACAGAAACATTGGATAGAAATAATTCA
>JAJKIL010000020.1 GCA_021154515.1 Niastella sp.
GCCATCAACGATTTTGAGCAGTTGTTGGTGGAGCATAACAATACCCATATATTAAAATTCTATCTGCATATCTCGCCGGAAGAACAGGAACAGCGCTTGCAGGAACGGATTCACAATCCCTCCAAACAATGGAAGTACAACGAAAAAGATTTTGAGGAAGCAAAATTATGGGACGAGTATATGGCAGCCTATGAGGATTGTTTTGAGCATTGTAACGATGTACCCTGGACTATTGTGCCCGCCGATCAAAACTGGTATAAAGAACATATTATAGCCCATGCGCTGTTAAAAACGCTGGAGAAACTCAATATGCAATTCCCCGGATTGAAAAAAGAATAAGAGGGAATTATTGTATGTTTGAAGCTAATGGTTTAAAATTTTAATATATTAGGTATAAATATCATTAACAACTAAAACTATATTTTATGGGAATGATGAAAGAATTCCGGGAGTTTGCCCTGAAAGGCAACGTAGTTGACCTGGCAATTGGTGTTATCATTGGCGCGGCATTTAGCAGTATTGTTAGTTCGTTGGTTGATGATGTTATTACCCCGCTGTTATTAAAACCTGCTTTAGAGGCGGCTAATCTGCAAGACTTAGATAAGTTCGTAGTATTCGGAACCGTTAAGATCGGTAAATTTTTATCGGCTGTACTTAAGTTCCTGATTGTTGCTTTCATCTTGTTCCTCATTGTAAAAGCTATTAACCGGTTCAAGAAAAAAGAAGAGGCGGCAACCGCAGTTACACCCGAGGATATAATTTTATTGCGCGAAATAAGAGATGCATTAAAGAAATAACCAATGCGGTTTTATATTTGCAAGGCATTTTGATAATCGTCAAAATGCCTTTTTTTAATCTATTAATTATTAATATGAAGAAGCTGGCACTGGCCGTAGCTGTTCTATGCATAACAGTTACCACTACTGCACAAGACAAAACTGTTCAGGAGTTAAGAGGTGAATCGGGAAAAACCATTAAGAAAGATGAAAGTGATACTACGGTTAAAACCTGGAAAACAGGTGGCATGTTCAACGTAACGCTGGGCCAAACATCGCTTACCAACTGGGCGGCCGGTGGCGACCAGTTCTCTTTCAACAGCAATGGATTATTTAACGCATATGCATTTTATAAAAAGGGTATCCATTCCTGGGATAATTCAATCGACCTGGAACTGGGTTATATAAATTCCACTTCGCTGGGTACGCGTAAAACCAACGACCGCATCGATGCCACCTCCAAGTACGGATGCCAGATCTTTGACCACGTGTCTTTAAGCGGACTGTTCAACTTTCGTACACAGTTCACTAATGGGTATAATTATCCCAATGACACTACTAAAGTAAAAACTTCCACCTTTCTTGCCCCGGCCTATGTGATCCTTTCGATAGGTTTGGACTGGAAACCTACCCCGAATTTTTCGCTCTTCGTTTCTCCTATTACTTCCCGTTGGGTAATTGTGAAAGACGATACCCTGTCGTCGAAAGGCGCTTATGGCGTAGATACCGGCAAAACCGTACGTAATGAAATTGGTGCTTATTTAACAGCCAACTATAATAAGGAAGTGATAAAAGGCCTGACTTATAAAGCCAAACTCGATCTGTTCTCCAACTACAAACACAATCCCCGGAACATCGACCTTTTTATGACCAACCTGCTTACCATGGCGGTGTACAAAGGATTTGGCTTTACTATTGGCTGCGATCTGATTTATGATGATGATGTAAAGATCTTTGGAAAAAACAAGGACGGGGCCCGCATGCAGGTGCGGCAGTATATAGGAATAGCCTACCAGCGAAAGTTCTAAATAATTGATTTTGAAGAGTGAAAAGCATGGCAAAACCGTGCTTTTCACAAGTTATGTACAAAATGAGGCCGGGGTAGCCTGTAATTTTCTGCAATTGTTTTTTTGGCGTACGTTTGTTGGCTCCCGCCAATGTAGGGATGGGTTAAAAAAATTAGTAAGTGAGTCAAGCACCGTCATATCAAATTAAATTGCCTCAGTTTGAGGGTCCGTTCGACCTGTTACTGTTCTTTATTGAGCGGGATGAATTGGATATTTACAATATTCCTATCAGCAACATTATAAAGGATTTTCTTACATATATTCATGGCCAGGAGCAATTGAACATTGAGTTGTCGAGCGAGTTCATTTTATTCGTTTCCACCCTGATGCGCATTAAGGCCAGGATGTTGCTTCCACGTAAAGAACTGGATGCCCAAGGTAATGAAATAGATCCCCGCCAGGAACTGGTTGACAAGATCCTTGAATACAAACGCTTTAAGGAGGCGTCGGCGAAAATGGCCGAAATGGAAGCTATCCGCATGCTGATGGTGCGCCGCGGTAATTTGGCCAGGGAAATTGCGACCATTGGTGAGGAAAGCGGAGAGGGAACTGAAATTCAAACCATTACACTTTTCAAGTTGATGAAAACATTTGAAAAGGTAATGAAGCGGGTTGACCAGCGGAATGTAAAACCGGTGCATACCGTGGTGAAGTATCAATATACCATGGAAGAAAGCCGCGTATATGCGCTGGAAAAAGTGAAGAAAGAGAAGGTAATGCCGTTTGATAAGATCTTCGATATTTGCCAGGACCGGATACACGCCATCTTTATCTTCCTGTCGATGCTTGAGCTGATACAGATGAAATATATGACCATCATGGTTGGTGAAGGGCGTAATAACTTCATTATAGAGTTGAACGAAAACTGGGAACAGGACATAGATCCGGAACAACCCCCTATTAACCCTGGCGAAGATCCCGACAGACAACCGGAATCTGTATTATAAATTCTTACAGCCTCCCGATACATCGGGGGGCTGTTTAGTTTTTATCATAGATGTATAACAAGATCGGTTGTGGCGACTGGTCAATTATTTTTCCCAGCTTTTGTAAAAAAGCAGTTGATACCATGGGGCAGCCATCGCTTTGGCAAATAGGCAACGGATCAACCTCGTCATTGGGAACAGCCGTATAAGAATGCAGCACTACAAATCGTCTAAAAGCATTGCTATTGGTAGCATCCAGCCCATATAATTTATAAGCCCTTCCAAACCTGCCCGTGTATGGATAGCCGATCTTGTATCTTCCCAGTGATGTACAGCCGCAACCCACTTCATTCCCATACTGGCGGCCGTTAAGCCAGTCTTTGTTACAACGGCCATGCGCCACCAGTCCGGCATCAACAACCACATTCTTTGTAAGGTCAAACACAAAGAACCGGTTCTTCCCCGAGCCTACGCTCATATCAACCAGAAAACAGGTGCTGGTATTATATCCGTTTTCTTTGGCATAGGCCAGCAAAGAACTGGCGTGCCCGTTTAACCGGGTGAGTATTTCCTTGTTTGAAATAGCTGCTACAGTATGTGACGAATTGCCGGGCTTGAGCTTGGTGTAATACCAGGCCGCAGCAGTTAATAAAAAACCAAGAAACAGTGCCAGGGATAGAAACAGGATTCGTTTCATGTTGCAGGGTTATGGAGGAGTAAAGACGATGCAACTGCTTTATTCCATATAAGCCTGATGCCAATAAATTGTTAAAGGGAAAAAAGAACCGGCTACCAAAAGCTGGCGCCGGTTCTGTAGTATGTTTTATCAATTGGCGTTCTAACCTAATAATTGACTTACGGTAACCTTACCCTTCATCATTTCGCGCACGGCAGCGGCAATACCCGGTGCATCGTAACCACATTCGTGATACAATTCTTTGGGAGTGCCATGTTCAACAATGGCATCAGGGATACCTAATATTTTCACTTCGGCTTTATAGTTATGTTTTGCCATGAACTCCAGCACAGCGCTGCCAAAACCACCGGTAACAGTACCGTCTTCTACAGTAAGCACCTTGTCGTACCTGCTGAATACTTCGTGCAACAGCGCTTCATCGAGCGGCTTAACAAACCGCATATCATAATGCGCGGGGTTCAGTCCATCCATTTTTAATTCGCGGATGGCGGTGGTGGCAAAGTTGCCGGGATGGCCAATGGAAAGAATGGCGATATCCTGACCATCTTTAAGCTTTCTGCCCTTGCCAATAGGAATTTCTTCAAAAGGCGTTCTCCATTCGGGCATTACACCCTGGCCGCGCGGATATCGGATCACGAAAGGCCACTGCATAGTATCCAGTTGAGCGGTATACATGAGGTTGCGCAATTCGCTTTCGTTCATGGGAGCGCTGATAACCAGGTTAGGAATACAACGCATAAAAGCTATATCGTAAGCGCCGTGGTGGGTAGAGCCATCTTCACCAACCAGTCCGGCCCGGTCGAGCACCATTACAACCGGCAGTTTTTGAATGGCTACATCATGTACTACCTGGTCGTAGGCACGTTGCATGAAAGATGAGTAGATATTACAGAACACCCGCATGCCCTGGGTGGCCATACCGGCGCTGAGGGTAACGGCGTGTTGTTCGCAAATGCCTACGTCAAAAGCACGGTCGGGCATTTTATCCATCATGAACTTGAGCGAAGAACCCGAAGGCATGGCAGGTGTTACGCCAAAGATCTTGTCGTTCTTTTCGGCCAGTTCAATGATGGTATGGCCAAATACATCCTGGTATTTGGGCGGTTGTGGGGTTTCGTATTTCTTTTTGTAGATCTCGCCGGTGATCTTGTCGAACAAACCGGGTGCATGCCAAAGCGTTTGTTCTTTTTCGGCCAGGGCATAACCCTTTCCTTTCACCGTAAGTACGTGTAACAATTTGGGGCCGGGGATCTTTTTCAGGTCCTGCAGGGTATCAACCAGCTTGGTGATGTTGTTGCCATCGATAGGACCAAAATACCGCAGATTCAACGCTTCAAACAGATTACTGCTTTTGCTGATAAAGCCTTTGATGCTATGCTCCAGCTTGCTGGCCATTTCGCGGGTAAAATTCTTACCAACGGGTAATTTACCCAACGCCTTCCAGATATCATCTTTCAGGCGGTTATACGTATGAGAAGTAGTGATATCGGTTAGATATTCTTTGAGCGCGCCCACGTTGGGGTCGATGCTCATACAGTTATCGTTCAGAATAATGAGTACGTCAGAATCGGCTACGCCCGCATGGTTCATCCCTTCAAACGCCAAACCGGCGGTAAGGGCGCCATCACCAATCACAGCAACGGATTTGCGGTTCTCACCCTTGTATTTGGCAGCCATGGCCATGCCAAGCGCGGCGGAAATAGAAGTGGATGAATGGCCTACGCCAAATGTATCGTATTCACTTTCGTTGCGTTTGGGAAAGCCGCTGAGACCGTGGTATTTACGGTTGGTATGAAATTCATCGCGGCGGCCGGTGAGGATCTTATGGCCGTATGCCTGGTGCCCTACATCCCAAACCAGTTGGTCGTAAGGTGTATTGTAAATGTAATGTAACGCTACTGTAAGCTCTACCACACCCAGACTGGCGGCAAAATGCCCACCATGTACACTTACTACATCGATAATGTACTGCCGCAATTCATCACTAACCTGATGTAACTGTTCTCTGGTCAACTGCTTAAGATCGGCTGGGGAATTGATGGTAGTCAACAATGGGCCGGGTGTAATGTCCATTTTAGCAACTAGATTTAGTAACAAAATTGATTCACAAAAATACGGCTTTAAAGCATGAGCCCTAATAATGTCAATATTTTAACAGAACAAAAAAGCAGGCCAGGGTACAATAACTTACCACTTGTAAATTACAAGCCTGATTCCCTGACAATTTCGCTACTTTGTAGTGCCGGTAACCTATTTATACGGCCATATATCCCAAATACAAATACAAAGTGGGCTAATTGCCTAGCTTTGTTGAAGTTCCAACAAGTATGATGAAGAAGAGAATTCCATATTACTGGCTTTGCCAAATTGGTGGCTGGAGTGCGTTTATTTTAGTGTATATTTTTTTCTATCTGACCCTTCGTACAGGGATCCAGCCTTCTTTTTATAAGATGCTGGTTTCTGAGGCGCTGGTTGGGTTTATTATTACCCATGTAATGCGGGTGGTAATTTTAGAGTCCAGGCTCGTTGACCGTCCGGTGAATGAGCAGGTTATGTATATAATTTTGATTTCCATTATGTTCACCCTGATCTATGGGTCCACAACGGCCCAGGTGGAGGAATGGATGGGAATTGAATCGGAAAAGCAGCGCCAGCTTTCTTTTCTGAACAAGGTGATCCGGATCTCGCTGGGGTATTTTTTCATAATCATTGTGTGGAACCTGATCTATTTTGCCTATCACTATGTGGTAAGAACGCGACAGGCGCAGTTGGATAAGATCAGGCTGGAATCGCTGGTAAAAGAACTGGAGCTGAAAACCATAAAATCGCACATCAACCCGCATTTCATTTTTAATGCGTTGAATAGCATACGGGCGTTGATCGATGAAAATCCCAACCGGGCCCGCAATGCCATTACCGAACTCAGTAATATCTTACGCAGTAGTATGCAGGCCGAAAAGGTAGAAACGGTTCCTTTTGAAAGGGAGCTGGGCATTGTGAAAGATTACCTGGCACTGGAATACATCCGCTTTGAAGACAGGTTGAAGATAGAATACCAGATAGATGAAGATACCCTTGACCAACCGGTGCCGCC
>JAJKIL010000021.1 GCA_021154515.1 Niastella sp.
AATAATACCACGTTACCAATGATCAGTTCATCCGTATTTACATCCCACCGGGCAAGCCGGGCCCGGCTGGTTATAAACCATGCAGTAGTAATAATGAACAACAGTAAAAGCGGACGAAAAGATCTGGAAACCGAATTATTTGACATCGTGTAAAAAATGGAGGGCAAAGGTAAGTTGAAAAGTTGACAGTGCCTGCTGCACCGCCTGACATGCTTTACCGGCAAGCCTCGTCAGTTTAGCTGGGGAAAAAAGAAAGTCCTCCGAGGCATCGGAGGACTGTAATAATTTTATGGGGGGCACCAGGTTATTGATTTCCAGACTAAACCAACCTACATTTCGGGAATGACATACCTTTTCCGGTAACAATCAGGTTATCGAATAGGTGCGTTCAACAAGTACATAGGGGGCGTAACCGGGTCAGTTGTATCAGGCTTTCTGAAGTTCTTTTGCTGCTTCTTTCTCTTTTCTGGAAGCTGCTACTTCATTTACCTGACCATTAATGGCTGTTGTCATGTGACACTGGCCATTGAAATTGGCGCTGGGTTCTATTTGCAGTTTGCCTGCATATAAATTCCCGTTCACATTGCTACCGCCTTTTAACTGCAATAACTCTTTTACTTTAATGGTGCCGGCTACTTTGCCCATGATGTCGGCCGTTTGTCCGGAAATATCGCCTTCAACAGAACCATTGGAGCCAATTACTACTTTGGCCTGGCATTGAATGTTGCCCTGCAGGCTTCCATCTATACGAATATCGCCGTTGCTGGAGATATCGCCTTTTAATGTAGTGCCCGCTGCAATAATAGTGGCGGCTCCTGTTCCAGGCGCAGATACTTCGCTGGAGGTTTCGGATTTGGATTTTTGATTGAACATACGGAAATGGTTGGTTTATTCGTCAATATTCTCTGTCGGAGGAATAGACAACGTAGTCGTGTCTAACTTAACGCTGATATTCCCCTGTAAAACACTTTTTACATTATCAAGATACTTATCCTTGTTCGACATTGCCTGCTCAAGGGAATCGGTCTTCACCTTCAGCTCACGCAACTCACGCATGGTGTTTACATCGCCATATCCAGGTATATACATCCGCAACGGAGTGAACACTATAAGTGCCACTGTTAACCCGGTCAGTAACACAAAAATGGTGCTAAGTGTGATGTAAACACTCAGTCTGGATAATTTAAACGTCACAACCTCTTCGTAAGTATCATCGTTCATCACTACCAGTCGGTACCGGTTCTGCAAGCGCTTCAGGGTAGATTGGGCATCGAATTTAGCCATAGAGAGAGTTTCAAAACGCTAAAGGTAATAAGTTATTTTAATTCATCGTCATGAGTAGAAAAATTAACGTACTTACAAAATATTTTTCTTGAAAATCAGTTTATAAGAATTTAGTTTGTGGTAGAAATTCTAAAGGACTTGACGAGGACAATTGCATTAATCATTATTTTAATCTTTTCGCTGCCGAAATTATACGCGCAGCCGACGCTTTCTTTTGACCTGAAGAAGCCCCAAAAGTTCGAAAACCGCAAGTTAGCCTCCGAAAAAACCGAAACCACCAAATTCCACGCCGTTCGCCGCTTTACCCAAAACGGTACTACCAAGTTCAATTTTCATTTTAACGCATACAAAAAGCTGACAGATGTGATCGCTAGGGGCAAATCACAGCATAAAGACGATTACTCCCGCCTGCTTTCCTTTTATAATTACGACCTGAGCACAACTGCAAAGGACAAAACAGAGCTCGATTCAGTTATTTATAAAGCTAATGCCGGCATTCTGTTGCATGACCTGCGTAACAGCTGGGTCGATAATTTGTACATGCTGATGGGCGAAGCCTATTATTTCAAGAATGTGCTCGACTCGGCCTACTACACTTTTCAATACATCAACTACGCGTTTTCACCTAAGGAAAAAGACGGGTACGATAAACCCATAGGCTCCAACGCCAATGCCGATGAAGGTGGCAACATATTCTCTATTTCAACCAAATAAAGTACCAGCCTGCTTAAAAAAGCATGGGCCCGGCCACCCAGCCGTAATGAATCGTTCATTTGGCAGATACGCACCTTCCTGGCAAAAGATGAAACGCCGGAAGCTGCCAGTTTAATTGAAACCCTGAAACATGACCCCGCATTTCCGGAACGGTTAAAAACCGATCTGCATGAAATGCAGGCCTGGTGGTTCTATAAACAACAGGTATATGACAGCGCCGCCATTTACCTTGAGCAGGCGCTCGACAATGCAGAAAGCCGCGAAGAAAAAGCCCGCTGGGAATACCTGATCGGTCAGCTGTACGACAAAGCCAATAAGCCTGAAGAAGGCGCCAAATGGTATGAAAAAACGGTTGGTACTACCCTTAACCCCGTGCTGGAAATATATGCACGCCTGAACACCATCCGCGACCATAAAGGCGACGATAAAATATTACAGGAAAATATTAAAGAACTGGAAAGAATGGCGCGGAAGGACCGTTACCTGGTTTACCGCGATATTATATATTACGCTGCGGCTGAAATGGAACTGGAGCGGAACAATATCCCCGGCGCCAGAGCGCTGTTGTTAAAAGCGACCAGCTATCCCGGTAATGACCCGGCCATGCGCTCAAAAGTGTTTTTACTGCTGGGCGATCTGTGCTTTAAAGAAAAGAACTATCCCGACGCCAAACGGTTTTACGATAGCATTACCAACTTAAGTCCCGGTCTTGTTGACCCCAAAGCATTTGCTAAGCTGAAAGGAACGCTGGGCAAGATCGTTGGCTATCAAAATACTATTCACCGGGAAGACAGCCTGCAACAACTGGCTGCCATGCCCGAAGATCAGTTGACTGCCTATTTGAAGAAACTGGCTAAACAGTTGCGCAAAAAACGGGGCGGAAGGGATGATGATTCCGAAGTCTCCGGCGGTCCATTATCGTTCAATGATAATAATGGCCCCAGCGACATGTTTAACAGTAGTAGCCAAAAAGGCGACTGGTATTTCTATAATCCTACCCTGAAAGGCAAGGGTTATACGGAGTTTAAAGCACAATGGGGCAACAGACCGAATGTTGACAACTGGCAACGGATGGCCGCCATTAAACAGGCTACCCCCACAACAGTGATCAGCGATGATGCTGCTGCAGGCGGCGCCAATGCAGCCGCGGCGGCAGGCCCAATCACGTATGAAGATTTATTAAAAACGGTGCCGCTTACCCCCACCCAGCTCGCCGCGTCGAACGACTCAGTAGAAAAAGCCCAGTTCTCATTGGGTAAAATATATCTCGAAGGGTTGGAAGATTACCGGTCTACTATCGATACCCTGGAAGCATTCCTAACCCGTTTCCCCAATAGCAAGAACCGGCCTGAAGCCCTGTTCCTGCTGGCTTATTGCTACTCCAAAACAGGAGATATGGCCAAAGCCGCCGCAGTACAAAATGAGCTGAAACAAAAATATTCGGGTACTAACTTCGAAAAGATCGTTTCAAGTCCCAACGGCGTTACACCCGATAGTTTGGCCAAACAGGAAATGACCCGCCGGTACGATAATATTTACAACCTGTTTATCGAGGGTAAATTCGACGAAGCGCAGGCAGAAAAGAAGATCGCCGATAGCATGTACCACGAAAATTACTGGACACCCCAGTTACTGTACATACAATCGGTATACTATATTCAGCAACGGCAGGATGATTCGGCCAAAAAATCATTACAGGATATCATCCGGGTGTTCCCCAAGACGGCAATGGCCGCCAAAGCAAAGGCCTTAATAGATGTACTGGGCCGCCGCAAGCAAATTGAAGATTACCTTACCAACCTGCAAATTCAGCGGCCGGCTGAAGACAGCACTGGTGAACCTGTTGCTATTGTAACGCCCAAACCGGTGATGCAACAGCCATCCGTAGCAGTTACGCAGCCCGCGCCAACGCAACAACCACAACTACCTGCCGTTACCCCGCCGGCGCAGCAACCGGCAAAACCGCCTGTAACGCAACAACCGCCAACAACGGTACCTGCCACACAGCAGCCTAAACAGGATGTTGCCAAAACAGAACCTGTCGTTAAACCAACGGCAAAGCCACCTGTTACCCAACTGCCACCGCCGGCTATTGCGAAAAAAGATTCTGTAAAGGCCAAAGTGGAAGCCCCCAAACCATTGGTGCTCACGCACAATGCTGAAATACCGCATTACGTGGCCATTGTGCTTGATAAAGTTGACCCGGTTTACCAGAACGAGGCCCGCAACGCCTTTAACCGCTATAACCGCGAGCAATATTCAGCCAAGGGGTTTTCCGTTAATAACCAGTCTGTTAGCGACGATATCAAACTGGTGCTCATTGGTACCTTCCCCAATGCCAACGAGGCCATTTCATACATCGACAAAACCAAAAAACTGGCGGTTTCCGAGATCATCCCCTGGTTGCCTGCCGCCAAATACTCATTCATTATCATCACCGACAACAACCTGCAGGTGTTGATGAATACCAAAGATGTAAATGCAGTAAAGAATTTACTGAACCAGAACTACCCCGGTAAGTTTTAAAGGCTCAGTATTTAAGGTGTTACTTCTTGATTATAGTAAAAGGTAATGTGTTACCTTCTGCCTTAATCTTATTCCTTGTGCCTTTTTAAGAATACTTTCGTAGCCATTCCTGGTTTTATCGGCCATAAAGCATGATTTTTGCACTCGTAAAAATCCGGTTGGTAATCCCGGTATACAAAACACCCAACTATGACGCGCGCCACCAAAATATTCTGGAAGATATTTTTCATAGGTTTCCTGGTAATTGCCTTGTTTTTCACCCTTTTAAGCTTTGGTTTATTTGGAAAAATGCCTTCGCTGGCCCAGCTGGAAAACCCTTCCATTACGCTGGCTACCGAGGTATATGGGGACGATGGCACCATGCTGGGGAAATATTATAAAGAAAAAGGCAACCGCAGCTTTGTGCAATACAAAGACATTTCAAAACATGTGGTAGATGCCCTGGTAGCTACTGAAGATGAACGCTTTTACGATCACTCAGGCATCGATGGCAAGTCGCTGGCCCGTGCCATTTTCTTTATGGGTAAAGAAGGGGGCGGCAGTACCATTACCCAACAACTGGCGCTGAATATGTTCGACGAAAGAGCGGAGAACAAGTTCACCCGCATGATCCAGAAATTGAAAGAGAACATCATTGCCGTTAAACTGGAAAGAAATTTCACCAAACAGGAAATTCTGGCCCTGTACCTCAATACGGTTTCTTTTAGCGATAACGTGTATGGTATTCGCAACGCCGCACGTACTTTCTTCTCAAAAGAACCCGACCGGCTGAACGTGGAAGAAGCCGCCGTACTCATTGGGATGTTGAAAGCCACAGGAACTTATAACCCACGTACCAATTACAAAGCATCGTTCGAGCGTCGCAATACCGTGCTCGATCAAATGGCGCGTAATAATTACCTCACGGAGACCGAAGACGCAGAGCTGAAAAAACAGCCCATTCGCCTTAATTATAAAAAGCTGAACGAGAACAATGGTATCGCTCCTTATTTTCTCGATGTGATCAGGGACGATGTAAAAAAATGGTGCAACGAACACAAAAAGCAGGATGGCGAAAATTACGACATCTACGAAGATGGCCTGCATGTATATACCACCATCAATCCCCGTATGCAGTTGTATGCAGAAGAAGCGGTAGCCAAACACCTGCCGGTACTGCAACGCGCACTGGCCGGCCAGCACGAATTAAAAACTGACCAGGTTTGGAAAGGCCATGAAAATGTGCTGGAAAGCAATATGCGCAACTCCGACCGTTGGCGCAACCTGAAAGCCGAAGGCTTAAGCGAAACGGAGATCAGGAAATCGTTCAAGCAGAAGGTGCACATGAAAATATTTGCATGGAACAGCAAGCGCGAGAAAGATACCATCATGACGCCGCTCGATTCCATCAAATACCATCGCGAAATGCTGCAAACCGCCTTTATGGTCACCGATCCTATGAGCGGTCAGGTGAAAGCGTGGGTAGGTGGTATCGACTTCAAGAACTATAAATTCGACCATGCCAACCTGAAAACAAAACGGCAGGTAGGTTCTTCCATAAAACCATTTTTATACGCACTGGCCATTTCAGAATATGGCTTTACGCCTGAAACCATGTGCGAAGCCACACAGCAATACTTTCCCGGTTCTGGTTATGTACCAGCCAAGCCAAATCCTAAAATAAGCGGAATGCGCACTATGGCTACCGGTGTGGCTTATTCTATAAATGAAGTAGCAGCGTATATCATAAAACAAACAACGCCCAAACGGTTTGCCGAGTTTATACATGAGATCAACATCCCAACCAAGGTGCAGCCCTACCCTTCTATTAGTTTAGGTACCTGCGAGCTGTCGTTGTATGAAATGATGTGGGGCTACAGTATGTTCCCTACAGGCGGCTTTAGCATAAAACCAGTATACATTACCCGCATTGAAGACAAGAATGGCAATGTGCTGGCCCGTTTTGATACAGAACGTAAAGAAGTGATTAGTCAGTCAACTGCCTATACCATGGCCCGCATGATGCAGGGTCCTGTTGATTTTGGTACCGCCGCCGGCTTACGTGGCCGCCTGGGGGTTGCTGAAATGGGTGGTAAAACCGGTACTACCAACGATAACTCCGATGCCTGGTTCTTTGGTTATACACCACAGTTACTTGCCGGCGTTTGGATCGGTTGCGATGACCGCTTCATTCGCCTTGAAGGTGGCCTGGGTTATGGTGGCGCCGCTGCCAGACCTATTTGGGAAGCCTTCTTTGCCCGGGCTTTTGCTGATAAAACCCTGGGACTCGACAAACAGGCCAAGTTTGTGGCGCCTGAAAATATGCGCAATGAACAGTTCTCTGATATTGATACGTATATAGAACATACACCACCTCCCGGCGCCGAAGGTGCAGACGTGGGCAATGGCGCTGCCGATGCTTACTTAGGCAAACCCGACACCCAGAACGTTCCAACCGAATCTAAAGAGGCTATGGAAGAACAAAAGGTGTTGAAAGAAGCCACCAGCACCAGGAATCAGCTGCCTAAAGACACCGCATTACCTGCTGATGAAAAGAAGAGGAAAGGTTTCTTTAGAAGGTTGTTTGGAAAGAAAGGAAAATAGTCCTTCCACTCCGCTCAGGACAATTTATTATAGAAGCCAGTTCCATAGGGACTGGCTTTTTTCTTTACACCATCCTATCTTATAACCACATATATAAATTCCAGGCAGTAGCTTTGAAATACTACGTAGTTTAAATTTCAAAACTAACTGACATGAAAAAGCTATTGATTGCTTGTTTAGCATTGACTTGCTATATCGTTTCTTACTCACAGTTATTAATACCGCCTTCAGGTGGCAATAAAAAAGCCATGGTGGGCGAACGCATCGGCATCACCGATGTTACTATTAATTACGACCGGCCGGGCGTTAAGGGCCGTGAAGGAAAGATCTGGGGCGAACTGGTGCCCAAAGGCTTTATCGATCAGGGCTTTGGCACCAGTAAAGCAGCGCCCTGGAGGGCAGGCGCCAATGAAAATACCACTATTGAATTTTCAACTCCGGTTAGCATTGAAGGACAGGCACTGCCAGCTGGCAAATACGGGTTCTTTATTGCTTATGATCCGGAAGAATGCACCGTGATCTTTTCAAAGAATTCCACCTCCTGGGGCAGTTTTTATTATGAACAAAAAGAAGATGCCTTACGCGTGAAAGTAAAACCCCAACCCATCGATAAAAGCGTGGAGTGGTTAACGTACGAGTTTGAGAACGAAACAGCTACCGGCGCTACCGTTGCGTTGGTTTGGGAAAAACTGAAGATCCCTTTTAAAATAGAAACCGATTATAACAACCTGCAGCTGGAGTCATTCCGGCGTGAGCTGCGTGGCGAAAAGGCTTTCAACCCAGGCTGGCCAAGCTACAACCAGGCGGCACAATTCTGTTTGCAAAACAACATCGATCTGGATGAAGGTATGCAATGGGCTGATGATGCCATCAACTTACAATTCATTGGTCAAAAGAATTTTGTTACACTCTCTACCAAGGCCAACTATTTAAAGAAGTTCGGTAAAGATGCAGAAGCCGATGCACTGATGAAAGAAGCGTTGGCAATGGGTACCGTAATTCAATTGCACAATTATGCGCGCCAGTTATTGCAACAGAAAAAAAGCAAGGAAGCCTTCGATGTGTTTAAAATAAACTACGACAAAAACCCGAATGACTTCACTACCCAGGTAGGCATGGCCAGGGGTTATTCAGCGGTTGGCGATTATAAAAAAGCATTAGGCTTTGCCCAGAAGGCCCTGGCCAAAGCACCGGATAATGGGAATAAGATGAATGTGGAGAAAATGATTGCCACTTTGCAGGAAGGGAAGGATATTAATTAGTTGACGAGTTGACCAGTTAACCAGTTGACCAGTTTGTAAAGCAGTTTTTCGGTTCTTGGTTTAAGTTATTTGATTCGTAGGTTATTAAGCTTGTTAGTATTGAGTTCATAGTTCCTGATCGCGAACTCCCGCCTTTCCTCGTCAACTCGTCAACTCGTCAACTGGTTAACTGATCAGCTGGTTAACTGGTCAATCGAGTAGGTGGCGTAGGATTAGTTCCTACGCCGACCTCTCCCACCACCGTACGTACCGTTCGGTATACGGCGGTTCCCTAATTTAGTAAACGCGCA
>JAJKIL010000022.1 GCA_021154515.1 Niastella sp.
ACAATATTTACCTGGGTGCCATGTGATACATATAATTTATCGGAACCTGGTTGAATGGCCAGGTAATCCCAGCCGCCTGTTCCTGACAAATGAAAAGTAGTGAGTAAATGTATCTCAGTAGCAGGCTGGGCCTTACAGGAGATAGCTGCAATTAATAACAGCATATATATTAACCCTGGTTGCTTTTTCATATTATATATTTATGGGGTGGTAGTTTTATTTTTATAGATCATTCGAATACCTGTTGGTAATACGATCAGCAACAGCGGCAGCGCCATTACAAAACCGCCAATTACCGCTATGGCCAACGGCTGGTGCAATTGAGCACCCGTACCAATACCTAATGCCAACGGCATGAGTGCAATGATGGCGCCTAATGCCGTCATTAACTTGGGACGCAGCCGCGTTGAAATGGAATAGATAATGGCTTCATCGGTTCCTTTTTCATGCAGCGATTCCCGAAACTGCAAAAAGGTAAACACCGAATTTTCGCCAATGATACCGGTGATCATTATAAGCCCGGTGTAACTGCCTACATTTAACGGCGTACCGGTAAGGAACAGCGCCAGGTAACTGCCTGAAATGCCCAACACGGCAATCCCTAAAATAAGCAAGGCAATACTAAAACTTCTGTATAAAAACAGGATAACAGCAAACACCAGCAGACTGGCCGTTATTAAGATCATCAGCAGTTCTTTGAACGATTGTTGCTGATCGGCATAAGCGCCCCCATATTGAATGCTGTAAGATTGTGGTAAATGAATGTCAGTGGCCAGCTTTTGTTGTATATCCTTCATCACACTGCCCAGGTCGCGGTTTTCGAGGCGGGCAGTAATTACTCCCATCGATTGTAAATTCTCCCGTTGTATTTCGGCATCACCGCCGTTTACGGTAACACTGGCCAGTGTGGTTATGGGTTTTAACCGGCCATCGGGTAAAAATATTTTCAGGTCGTTTATGGCGTTTACACTCATTTTCCGATTACCGGGATATACCAACCGGATGGGAACGTACTGCTGCTTCTCAAATAAATTCCCTGCAATATTGCCTTCCAGTGAAGTCTGCAACTGGTATTGGAAATTAGCCGGGGTTATTCCAAACTGCGCCAGCTTTGCATAATCGGGCTGTACGCTTATTGAAGGACCGGCAATAACAACGCCATTGAAGACATCGGCCGTACCCGGCACATTTGATACTACCTCAGCCACCTGTTTACTTAACTGCTGTAATGTTTTTTGATTATCACCGAATACTTTTATTTCTACGGGCTGAACAGATGTCATCAGATCGCCCAGCATATCACCGATCACCTGTCCGAAATCAACCCGTAAGGCGGGTTGCGAACTTTCTATTTGTTGGCGAATGTCTGCGATCACCTCATCGGTATTTTTCTTCCTGTTCTTTTTAAGTTGAATGAGGTAATCGCCGCTGTTGGGTTCGGTAATAAAAAAACCCATTTGCGTGCCCGTTCTTCTTGAATAAGCCTGCACTTCCGGTATGGCTTTTAGTATCTTTTCTACCTGTCGCAATTCACGATCCGTTTCTTCCAGGGAAGTACCGGGCGGTGAATTGTAATCCAGCACTATGCTGCCTTCGTCCATCTCGGGTAAAAACCCGGTTTCCAGGCGCGGCACCAGCAAGGCTATTAAAACCGCTAATGCCACCACAAAGGCGATGCTGATATACGGACGTTTAATAAAAAAAGATACCCAGTTTTGCGAACGCACATTATGAGCCGCCGCCTGCTGTCCCGATCGTGGCTTGTTCCTGGTAAGCAACAGGTAAACGACAGGCAATCCAATCCAGGTAACAAAAAAGGAACACACCAGGGTTATGATCATGGTATTGGTCATAACACTGAAATAAGCGCCGGCCACACCGGTCATTAATAAAAAGGGAATGAAAATAACTATGGTGCTTATAGACGATCCCAGCATGGCGGGAAACAGGTAGTGAATGGCCTTTTGCACCAGGGTGGTACTGGGTTCTTCCGGATGTTCTTCATGAGTTCGGTGGATCTGTTCTACCACTACAATGGCATCGTCAATTATCAATCCAATGGCAGCGGCTATAGCGCCCAGCGTCATGATGTTAAAAGTGTACCCAACAGCATACAGCACAATCAACGTAAGCCCCAGCGTAATGGGGATGGTAAACAGCAAGGTAGCGCTTGCCTTCAGGGACCGCAAAAAGATAATTGCTACCACAATGGCCAGTAACAATCCTATCCACAAACTATCGGTTACACTTTTAATAGAGTCATTTACAAAATCGGCCTGGATGTAATAAGGAACAATACGAATATCGGGTGGTAATACTTTCTTTAGTTCAACGATCTTTTTCTCCATCGCTGTCGACAGTGTTACCAGGTTGGCGTTGGGTTGTTTTATTACCGCCACCAGAACGCCATCGCGGCCATTGGCATTGATCTTTACAAACTCTACGCCTTCGTTTATTTGCACCTCGGCAATATCTTTAATGGTAACAACGCGTTTGCCATCGTTCTTTATTACAATTTGCTCCAGCTCATCTTTATTATGTACAGTTGCATCGGTTACGGTGAGATACAGAAAGTGATAGTCTGACAAATAACCGTTTGATTTTATAAAGTTGGTTTGACCCAACGCCGTATTCACCATATCGGGCGTTACCGAAAAGGTGCCCATTTTTTGCACATTCAATTGAAGCCAGTATTCTTTTGTTTTACCGCCCGTTATTCTTATTTCCGATACGCCTGCTACCTGCGACAGGAACGGCTTCACCGTAAAATTGGCAATCTGTTTTAATTCAATGGGCGACCTGGTATTGCTTTCGAGAGAATAACCCATTACCGGCAGGATGGATGGGTTCATGCGGGCCACGCTTATCTGTACTTCTGGTGGTAACTGGTTTCTTATTTCAGCAATCTTTGATTCAATGCGCTGCTGACTGAGATCTACATTCGCATTCCAGTCCATGAATGCAGAGATTTCACAGCTTCCCCGGCTGGTGGTGCTTCGTATCAATTGCAGATCTGGCACCTGCTTGATAGCCGCTTCCAATGGTTTGGTTACGGTAACCATCATTTTATCTACCGGCTGTAAACCGGCATCGGCTATTACCTTTATTTTTGGAAAAGTAATTTCAGGGAAAAGCGAGGTTTGCAATTTCGTATATACAAAAATGCCGCCGCCTAATGTCAGCACCAGTAAAACGGTCAACGGGTTTTTATATGCGAGAAAGAAGTTGTTCACCGGGTTGATTTTATTGCTTTACAATTTTAATGGTGGCGGTATCGGCCAAACCATAATTACCGGTTAGCACAAACTGATCGGCGCCTGAAAATGTTGGCGAAATAATTTCTACCTGGCCGTTGGTCTCCAATCCTTTTTTTACCTGCACCTTCACGGCAGCAGTATCGCCCGCTACTTTGATTACCCAGAATTCGGTTTGCGTTTCGTTGGCTAATACTGCCTGTCTGGGTAAGAACACCGCATTGGTTTTGGCGGTTTTTACAATAGTTACTTTGGCCACCAGGTTTACCGGCAATTGATCGGCAGGCACTTTTATATAAACATTTTGGGTTTGGGTGGCAGAGTCTACGATCGCAGTTACCGCTGTAATAGTTCCGGCCAGCTTTTGACCATCGGGCAGTTTTAACTGCACTTCTTTTTTTCCCAACACATAGGGTCGTAGTTCGTACGGCAGGTTCAATACGAACACAAAACTATTCACATCATTGATTACCGCCAGCTGCTCGCCATCCTGTACATAATCACCTACCTGGTGATTCACCTCTGTAATATGACCGGTTCTTGCAGCCCTGATGGTAATAAGCCCTGAGAATTTAAAGGTAGAATCAAGCGAATTGATGGTATTGCCAATACTTTGCGCCTCCTTTGTTTTTAGCACGAACAGCACTTCCCCATTGCCGGCCGTTTTTCCAACCACCGCATTTACTGTAGTAAGATATCCGTTAGCACTTGCCTTTACAATGCTTTTTTGTAAAAAAGTGGAGGTGGCATTCATTTCAATGGTATCTGCCATAGGGCCTGTATGTGCAGACGTAACAGTTACGGGTGTAACCACGGACTGCTCCTCACTGCTATCGTCAGGAGCCGCATGCCCGCAGGACATTAAAACAATCACTATTATTATATATATTCCTGATCTCATAATGCCTGTTCGGATTATCTGTTCCAGTAATTAATTTGGTTTATTATTTTCAACCGGCTGATATAATTCTGCGTAACCAGGTTACGCGCATTGAAATAATTGGTAAGCGCCAGGATAAAATCTGTTACCCTGATATCCCCGGTAGCCAATAATTTTTCATTCACTTTTATGAGGGTATCGGTATAGCGTATCTGCTGGTTGATATTACTGATGAGCTTTTCGGTGTTGCGAAGCTGCTGCATTAACTGAAACAATTGTTGTTGTCGCTGGTTTACAAAAAAATCCCGTTGCGCCTGCCGGGTTTGTTCGGCCAGGTTTAACTTCTGGTATTGTAATTTTCGTTGATGGCCATCGTAAATAGGAACAGTGAGGGAAACGCCAAAACTGGTGCCCCAGTTTTTATAAGGCATATAGGCCAGCGATGAATTATAACCTGCATCGGCAAAGGAATTGATCTTTGGTTTGTAGTTCAGATCAACCAACGCCCGGTCGTTCCTTATTTTTAAACTATCCAGGACGTATTGCCGGTAAAAAGCGGAAGTAGCATAGTCCGGTAAAGTATTCAGCGATAAATTCGGGTCTTCCAGTTGTTGGGGTGTAGTAGTATCCTGGATGCCTGCCAGGTAATTCAGCAACCCATAGTCACTGGCAAACTGCATTTCCAGCTCAGCCGTAGTGAGCAACTGCTGTTGCCGCGTTACCGTAAATGATAGGTAATCGCTCTGTTTAAATACATTACCCTGCGTAAGCTTTTTTAGCAGGGTATCTTCGCGGGCCAGCAGGTCGTTTATTTCGCGATTGTACTGCAATTGCAGCCAGTCGCCAAAAGTATTCAGGTATTGATCGGTAACACTCTTTTTAATATCCTGTTCAGATAATTTGATATTGTTGGCCGCCGACTGCGACTGTATTTGAAAACCGGCGATTTGGGTATTTATGTTCCTGTTGCTTATAAATGCCTTGGTTACAGTAACCATGCCCGATACCTGGGTCTTGTTCGTGATGATCTCGTCGTACCCATAGCCATTAATAATGGGCGCATACAGGTTATTGCTGTTAGCGCTTACCTGGGGCCTTAAGTTGGCCCGTATCAATTGGCTGTCAAGGGAGAACGCTAATACCTGGTTTTGAAAATCTTTGATCAGGGGACTGTTTTTGACCGCAATATCCAGGTAATAAGAAAGGCCATTTTGTTGCGCCCGTGCTTTGGTCACAATCATTAAAGACAACAACAGAAATCCTGTCTGAAGTACGACTATCTTCCTCCAGGTGTTATACTTACCAAATTCGGCATTCATTTACCCGGTTTTATTCAACCTATTAAAATTATATGCCTAATCTGGTAAAATTTTGAAGCCCATAAAGATAAAGACCCCCTTCTTGCCTCTCCGCCAGCTGGCAGAGAAGGTGGTGGGGGCCTTTAGGTCTCTTTATATTCCTTTTAATTCTTCGCTTTTAAAGGTTGAGATCACCATCCTCCTCTTTGTGTTCATTCTTAAATTCCAGCTTTCCAAACTTCCAGGTGAAATTGATGCCAATGGAACGAAAAGGAATTTTGCGAATAGTGGTGGTAGTAAATCCTGGTCCGTTAATGTCAAGCTTTTGTTTTACATACTCGTTGAAAGGATTGGTGGCCGTTAACGCCAGGCTGCCTTTTTTATGCCAGATCAATTGGCGCAGCGCTATGCTGTATATAGTGAGCGAAGGATACCGGCCCTGTACCTCGTTGCGGGCTGAATTGAAATTACCAAAGAACTCACCTGCCAACAGATTGGTAAACTGATAAGTCACATTCAAATTGGTGCGGTAGTTGAACGAAGTACGGCTTTGTCCAACATCGATTGCATTGAATATTTTCCGGTGATAAAAGGATAAGTTCGTACGCAGGCTCAGTTTGTTGGTGAGATGTACATCAGAAAATACATTCAGGCCGGTATTATCTTCCGTGCCGATGTTCTCCCGGGTACTTACCGATACATTGTAATACGTTGAATCACCTACAACCAGCGAAGGATAATATTTTACATATGGCTGAATATCCTGCCGGTTGCGCCGGTAAAAACCGGTCAATATTACCGAACCCACATTGCCCATATTGCGACTATAACTTAGTTCAACCCGGTGGCCCAACTCCGGCAATAAATAAGGATTACCAGAGGTAATATTCTTGGGATCGCTTGTATTGATAAAAGGGTTCAGATCCCCATAATCAGGTCTTTCTATTCGTTTTGAATAGCTCAGTTTAATTGTCTGGTCTTCTCCTATTTTCTTTGACAGGAATAACGAAGGCACCCAGGTATTATAACCCGGCTTTTTCACCTGTTGTTGTGCATTGGAATAATATGA
>JAJKIL010000023.1 GCA_021154515.1 Niastella sp.
TACGTAAGGAACAGATCTATTATTACTCATTACAGTGGCGTTATTATAGCGTTCTCCATCTTTGAACAATCTGGAGGAGACCGTATTATTTATACCGCCGCCTAACCCCAGGATAAGCTTTTTTGCAAACAGGTATTCAAATAGCAGTCCGCTTCTTACCTCAATTGTATTGTAACTCACCTTACCATTTAACAAACCTTCATGGCTGTTGTAAAACGTACAATACGAATTCTGGTTGGAACCAACCGACACCCAGGTGTTTTTAACGATTTGCTTTTTCAGGTTAATACCTGTAGGGAGGTCAACAATCAATTCGATGTTCGACGAAGTAAATCTATGATAGTAATTGACGATGGGCAGCACCGGTGATGGCGAAGAAGGATCTATTAGAAACAGTGCACCAACAGACAGCGAGGTATTCTCTTTTTTAATCAGCGGCAGGCTGAAACTTCCGTTAAAGTTGAAGCGGCGGGCACTTCTTAAATGGTCGGAAATAAAGTTTACAATCGCTGAATAAATAATAGGGTGATGGAATATCTTATCAGATCTGGAATAATTTAAAGCCAGATCAAAGGTGCTTCTATCAGATGTTAACGGAGTGATTTTAGGATCAGACAGATAATTGATATTATCTTTAAGCCGGGTGGAAGTGTAAGTATAAAATATAGTCGCTGAGAGGGCATTACCACTCCATTGCAGAGCCGGCGTATTAATAAAAGAGCTTGTACGAAAAGTTTTTGTCTTCCCACTGGCAAAATCCTGATCGTTAATTTTTGCATCGAAATTTCCATAGCCATAGGTCACTACATTGAATTGCCTAAGTGCCGGATAGCGAATGGCCAGTTCTTGTTTACTGGCGCTTGCCGTATCAGCTATTGGATGTACTGAATTCATACTGATCATATTTTGGGACATTGTACAAAATGATTCCAGTAAACTCAATACGAGAAGACTAGTTTTTAATAATTTCATTGTATTAACTTATTTGTTTTCCGAAAGCTGAGTACCATGGATTGTTATCATGTCCTTTAGCGGATTTTTCATTTTGGGCAAAGCCGCTAAGATTGAACAGCATTAGCAAGCTGAAATAGATGATCTTCTTCATTGTTAGATTTTATCTTTCAAGATGGGTAATACCGCCAGGCTTCAGGCCTGACAAGGCAAAATTGAAATATAAAAGACAGCTGGGTTTTGTGAATCAGGTCAATTATTTGGTAATTGGGTTCAAGAAAAAACGCCCCTGAATCTTAAAAAGATCAGGGGCGTTTTTAGGATTATTGATTAGGTAGTCGGTAAAGCGCCAACAGGGTTTGGCTGCATTTTTCTATAGATTTTTAGAGGATGTGTTATTTGACTTTAACCGGTAATTGGTTGGCGTAATATTGTATTTATCGCGAAAGCTCTTAGTAAAATTTGCCAGATCATTAAATCCGCAATCGAAGGCAATATCCGTTATGCGATTATCAGAAGCTAAAAGCAGTTCGGCAGCCTTTTCAAGCCTTTTGGTTTTAATATAATTGCCAGGCGAGTCATGGTACAATTTTGTGAATTCTCTCTTAAATGATGAAACACTTAAATTGGTTTTGCGTGCCAGTTCCTCGACCCCAACTTGTAAAAACAGGTGTGCTTCAATTATTTGTTTGAAAGTATATTTAGCCGGCGAGAAAAGTTGAGATAATACAACTTGTATGTTTTCAGCATTTCGTGTTTGTGCTAGCAGGAGGATGATTTCTTTCAATTTTAAAATCAAAATATCATCATTTACCAGAGAGGGGTTTTCAAAATAAAACAGGAGACCTTCAATATATTTTTGTATCAGAAAGTCGTTATTTATTTTTTCACTTGACAGGTTAGATACTTTATTTTGTGGCTTTTGAAGCAACTGAGGAAGCTCTCTGTCATATATTTTCTTTAACGTATCGGGATGAAAAGTAACTATAACAATTTCACCATTACTGTTTGAATTTGAATGGTGAATTTGTTTTCCGGAGTTGATGCAATTCAGAAATAATGAATAATTGGTTGGAATATTTATATGTTCATCATCAAACCGATATTGCATCTCGCCTTCCAGCATATATAAAAAGCAGGCTTGTTCCGAAACAGGGAATGCAAATTCAAAAGGCGGTTTCAAAACCACTTTTTGAATGAATGATTTTCCAAACAGATCAAACTTTTTATAGTCGATTACCATTTTTTTAAGGTGTATTTTGAAAAAATGCTAAAGCTACTTCAATCTCTCCTTTAGGCAAAAATAGTAACTAAAGCGATTTGTGACAAATTCCACACATTACGTATAGGTGCAAAGTTCTTCTGATTCAAGGCTGCTTACCCCGCTGGAAAAGATCACCTGCTTTAAAGTGCTTGTGATCATGAATTGGACTTGTTGAAAGGCCTGCGAAAATATTCCATTACCATTTGTACTGAACCATAAAAAAAAGGCGTCTCGTATTCTTGAGACACCGTTTTTAAGATATATAAAATCTTGCTGGCGCGTGATCGCTTTATCAATATGCATTCACCGCGATATCTTTATTCTTCTGCCTTACCAGTTCCGCCAACGTGGAATTGTCGATGAATTCAAAGCCACCGATCTCCTGTAAGGATTTAAAAAAATGTTCTAAAGATTGCCATAAGGAATACTGGCCGATCTCCCAGCTATGCCCCCATAAATGAAAATAATGATCTTCTTTTTGGGTGAGGGAAACCGCATACAGGTAATGGAGAAAATTCCGGCTCATGGCTTCCCAGTTGGAATCAAACAACCGCAAAGCAGAGAGATAACTTACGAATTTCATTCGCTTCACATTATTCTTTAAATAGGAGATGTTGGAATGATTATACACCTGGCAGGTGGTGGGCAGAATTATAAAATCACGAACTTTTTTTACACTGTCCATTGAATGGGTAAGCATTTCCACAGTTCGCATAGAAGTAAATCCGGCTTCCCGTTGCAGGGCTACATGCTCTTTGCTAAATCGCCCAACGGGTGGACAAAACGAGCGAATTGCTTTTCCGGTAACATCCTCTAACCATTGCTTGCAATCGAAAATTTCTGTACGGGCTTGTTTGTAAGAGACCTTTGTTAAAATGGAATGGGTCATGGTATGTCCCCCCACTTCAATCAGATCAGCCAGCGTACGGATCTCGTTTTCAGACAAATTTTTAGAGCACCACTCACATGATCGCGGAATATAAAATGTGGCTTTTATATTATACTTGGCAAGCAATTCTGCAAGGCGCAGATCGGCAATGTGGCCATCGTCGAAGGAACAGGTAAAATAGATTTTTCCCACTGGTTGTTGTTTAAATAGCTATCGATGATTATATATAGCATAGATCATGCCCAGTCATTTAATCAACAAATTGACGAATAATGGCGGCACATTATCTTATTTCAGCAGCACCGCGCCCAGGGCTAACAAGGCAGGCAATGCCTGAATAAAGAAGATCTTTTTAGTAGCGGTGAGAGCGCCATAAACCCCGGCGACAATTACGCAGGCAAGGAAGAAAACCGCCACATGGGTACTCCAGGTTGGATCTGTAATAAAGAATGACCAGATGAGTCCGGCGGCCAGAAACCCATTATACAAACCCTGGTTAGCAGCCAACACTTTGGTGGGTGCAAATAACTCGGGGCGAAGGGAACCCTTAAATGCTTTTTTGCCCTTTGTTTCCCAGGCAAACATTTCCAGGTACAAAATGAACAAATGCTCCAGGGCTACCAGGCCCACCAATATGTTGGCTACTATTTCCATATTTAAAATGATTCTTCTACCAGTTCTTTATTGATGCCTGCGCCTGCCATGCCCCCACCCGCTACTGCGAGCGAAACGGCCCGCATCATAGCTGTATTATCACCGGCGCCATATACACCGGGCACAGAAGTACGGCCCAGCATATCAACGGCTATATATCCCTGTTCAGTTAACGCACAACCCAATTGAACGGGGATATCGCAGTGTTGCTCAAACGAGGGTTTCGCGTACATCGCTTTTAACGGCATGGCGGAACCGTCTTTCAACAATACCTGTTCCAATTGACCATTGCGGTGTTCAAACCCTGCAATTTCCGTTTCCACCACCGCGATATTATGCTTTTGCAGTTTTTCCTGCTGCTCTAAAGATAGGGTTGATTTGCCATTTGTAAAAAGGGTAAGTTCTTTTGTGAGGTTATTGATCAATTTACTAAATTCAAAACCGATATCGCCATTGCTCATGATGCCGGTTCTCTCCTGCTTTACTTCATACCCATGGCAGTAAGGGCAATGGATAACCGTAATGCCCCAGCATTCGGCAAAACCGGGAATAGCCGGCATCAGGTCTTTCACGCCGGTGGCAAATAACAATTTTCGGGTAGCAAGCACAGCCCCGTCGGCTGTAGTAAGTTCAAAACCGTTCTCCACTTTGGTGGCTGACACAGCAAGGCCGCTTTGAATACTTACGGTTGCATATTTCAGTACCTGTTCCCGGGCTTTATCAGCTATCGCTTTTGGCGTTTCGCCGTCATGGGTAATGAAATTATGCGAATGCGGGGTTTGCCGGTTACAGGGCAAACCGCTATCGATAATAAGCACCTTACGTAAAGACCTGCCCAGGGACATTGCGGCTGATAAACCGGCATAACTTCCCCCTACGATGATCACATCGTACCTGTTATTTCCTGCCATAGTATTGAGTTTTAGTCTAAGTGTGGTACAAATGTAGGGAAAGTTTTACATTTTGCAACAATGTTGCATCAGTAGCTCCCTAAGATTCATCAATGGCTTATTATCACACACCAATAGCTCATTATCATTCATCAGTAACTTACTATCATTCATCGGTAGTTTATTATCATTCACCAGTAGCCCATTATCATTCACCAGTAGCTCCCGATAATTCATCAGTAGCTTACTAAAAGTCATTAGTAGCCAACTTTGACTCATAAGTAGCTTACTATGACTCATAAGTAACTTACTATGACTCATCAATAGCTTACTATGACTCATCAGTAGCTGACTTTGACTCATAAGTAGCTTAGATGACCTATCAGTAACAAACATTGGTCGAAAGCTTAACCTTATTTGACGTATAGTTGCAACAAAAACGCACAATAATAGTTAGCCTTGGTGTATAGTTGCGCAACAATGACCCATAACTGGCTACATACGCCCCAAAGTGAATCACCAATAGCTCAATGTCAGATCAAAATGCGGCATAGTTAGTCATGGATGTGCATTTAATAAACTTCGGCCCCAATATCCTCTACAAGAGTGATAAGCTCTTCAACTTTTTCATTAAAGTTTTGAATTTGCTGCCATAAACGAACGAAATTGATCGTCGCCCTGTTTATACAGGCCTGTGACTCTCTGGCACCCGTACGTTTATAGTGTATGACAGAAAGTGCCGCAGTATAGCCTCAGGCAATATGTAGTATAGTCTCAGGCAGTTTGCAGTATAGTTACAGTATGGGTGAAGGCAGGATGCACCGTAGATGAAGCATAGATACTCCCAGGATGAAGCATACCAATGGTAAGACAATAGTAAGGGAATAGTAAGCCAATAGTAAGAGAATAGCAAGGGAAGAAAGTGGAATTAGTGATGATCGTGGCTGCCAGGCGCATTTTTGAATGAATATGTTTTGCTGACAATTTCATAATTAAAAATACGATTTTTCTTTATCATATAAAAATCACTAATAATACCTTTCGCTTATCCGTTATGTTACCCTTCTCGTAAATCAATTTCCTGATTGCGTAAATCCGTTAACGCCTTCCTGCCCTTTCTTTGCACCACGATTTAATTCTCCTTCCACCATAACAATGTATATATAACGCTTTAGCAAAAACTATTATAACCTTACCAACTATTTACCTGTTTGTCGTACCTGCACTGTAACGGAAGGAGAACCAAAACGGTGTAGTATACGTATAAACAGGTTCTTTTTATTGGTACCACCCAAACCTCCCATTCGCTTTAGATAAAATAAATATAGGACCCTATAGCATTTGTACTTATTAAATGAAAAACAATGAAGATCATGCTACGTTTCACCCTGTTCTTATTTTTTGTTACCGGTTTGCAAACTGCATTGATGGCACAGCAAGGCAGTTTGCAGGGAAAAGTAACGACGGCCGATGGTAAACCGGCCGAAGGCATTACGGTAGGCATTGCCAATAAAAAATGGGCAACTGCTACCAACCAGCAGGGTGAATACAAACTGACGGGCATAAAACCGGGCAGCTACACCATTCGGGTTACAGCAGTTGGATTAAAATCCGTTGATAAAACCGTTACCCTTAATGAGGGAGAAATTTTAGTAACTGATTTCATGCTGACCGAAAATCACGCGACCCTGCAGGAAGTGGTGATCGCTGCGAGTAAACGTTCACTTACTGATGGCAGTGAAACCGTGGCCAAAATGCCCCTGAGCCGTTTGGAAAATCCTCAGGTATACACTTCTCTTTCCAATAACCTGATAAAAGAACAGATCACTACCGATTTTGGGAATATTTTAAAGAACACGCCTGGCTTATATAAAATTCAGGGTAACCGGGGTATTAATAGCGATGGCGCTACTTATTATTCATTGCGCGGTTTCCGGACTGAAGTATCATTGGTAGATGGAGTACCGGCGCAAACAAATGGTGAAATGGACCCCATAAACGTAGAAAGAATTGAAGTATTGAAGGGTCCTTCGGCTACCTTATTCGGCGGGGTTGTAACATCTTTTGGCGGCCTTATTAATATTGTAACGAAAAAACCAATTGATACTTTTGGCGGCGAGATCACCTATAGCGCAGGCAGCTACAATCTTAGCCGGGTTACAGCCGATATATATGGCCCGGTCAATAAAGAAGGAAATGTTTTATTCCGTTTGAATGCTGCCTACCAGAACCAGGGAAGCTGGCAGGATGCCGGATCCAGAAAATCACTGTTGCTCGCGCCTGCTATTGAATTACGCGCCAGCAATAAATTTAAAATAAACCTAACAGGTGAATTTTATAGCGCAGAAATGACCAGTCCGTCGGTTATTTTCCTGAACCGCACCCGGCAGTTCGTTGCGCATACCCCCCATGAATTGGGTTTTACCTGGAACCGTTCCTATACTACCAACGACCTTACCATGAAAACGCCCACGGCGAATATACGGGCCATTGGTACGTATAAATTAAACAATAACTGGACATCTCAAACCATCCTATCCAGCAATACGCGTAAGTCAGACGGTTATTACCAGTATGAATTCATCCGTAAAGCTACCGATGATTCCCTGGAGCGTAACATTACCTATCAGAACACTATTAATACCACTGTAGACATTCAGCAGAACTTTACCGGCAACTTCAACACCGGCGCCATCAAACACCGCCTGCTGGTGGGGCTTGATTATGTTCGCTTACGAGTGAACAACGACAACTCTCCTTATATTGTTTTTGATTTTGTGAATGGCACATATAATGATGACAGAAATCTTACAAAGATCTCCCGCTATGCAGTGGATCAGAAAATAGCCGCCAGCACGGATGCACCAACCCGTAACCATACTACATCCGGTATTTACAGCGCCTATGTTGCTGACGAGGTGAATGTGACCGGAAATTTAATGGCCCTGTTGAGTGTTCGCGTAGATCGTTTTGAAAGCAAGGGCACCCGTAACCACTCGGTAGATACCGTGCTGGCCAACACCCGTTACACGCAAACGGCGGTGTCACCCAAATTCGGGTTGGTGTACCAGGTAGTTAAAGACAAAGTCTCCCTTTTCGCCAACTATATGAACGGGTTCAGCAACGTAGCCCCCGTTACCCAACCTGTCCCTGAAGTATCTGGTGTATTGAAACCACAACAGGCTAACCAGGTTGAAAGCGGCGTTAAGTTAGACCTGTTTAACAACAGCCTGAGAGTGACCGCCAGCTATTACGACATCAGGGTCGACAATATGACCCTCACAGATGTGTATGTAAAAGATGGACGTAACTATAATATAACCGTTCAGGAGGGCACGCAACGTAGTAAAGGTTTTGAACTGGAAGTACAGGCAACCCCCATTGACGGGTTGAACGTACTGGCTGGCTACAGCTATAATGACAGCAAATTAACAAAGGCAGCTCCGGCGTTGAATGGCCGACGTCCTGCTGCGGCCGGCCCTGCTAACCTGGCCAATGCCTGGATCAGTTATACCTTACCAACCGGTAAATTAAAAGGACTGGGCGCTGGTGTAGGTGGCAATTATGTTGACAAACACCTTACGGCTAACTCTGCTGCAACCGGTGTGTTCACGCTGCCTTCTTACACTTTATTAAATGGCACCGTTTTCTATGATGCGCTCAGATATCGCCTCGGGGTTAAAATAGACAACGCCACTAACGTAAAATACTTTGTTGGCCAGGGCGTATTGAGCCCGCAAATGCCTTGCACGGTTACAGCTAGTGTAACGGTAAAATTCTAACAAAAAAAGCACTGTTTTTTTCTTGTAAGGCTGTCCCGGACAGCCTTTTTTATTTCACGGAAATATTTTTCGACCACATATGCATTCTTAATAATACATGTGTGTTACCGTTATATTATGTTGCAAAATATGTAAAACAGGTAACCGTAAAACCCATAGATTTGTTACGCTCATTTTGAGCCAACCAAAAACTTTTAAACTCTATCTTATGCAAATGAAGTACTTTTTGCATGTCCTTGTCATGGGCATACTCTTCTCGCTGCATTCCTTTTCACAAAGCGCAAATATTAGTTACATTAATGCCGGACTTCCCGAGATACGCAATACATTCAATGCGGGTGGAGGACCGTTCAAAGTAGGTGGGGTTGAACATTATCCTTATTCCGGGGGTGTGCTTTATAATCATAACGATAGCGCAATCTCCCTGCAAACCCAGATTGCCAGTACAAATGCTCCCAATCTGGGCACGGCTTATGCCATTAAGTATCCCTTTAAGGAAGGATACCATTATACTATCCAGGCCGTGGCCTGGCAAACAGATCCTTCACAGGGGGCGATTCAATTAGTTTTTTCTCTTATCAACCAACGGCCCGACCCTCGTGACAGTGATCCCGTTACCAATGGCCCCGTAAGTCAGGATCACTGGGTGTCATTACTGAACAGCCCATTGGCAGCAACATACCTTAACAAAGATAAAAGTACCCGTTACCTTGTTAATTCTACCTTCGATCAGGCTTATAATTATTTAACCGTGCTGGCATGGCAGGGCGCAGTGGATGCCGCCGGTTCATGGGCGTTTATCAGACAGATCGCCATCAATGAAACACCGCCTACCTATACACTGGCGCCCGCCAATATAAACAAAGTGTGCGGTACTCCCATTTCACAAACGTTTACCGTCACTGATGTATATAACTCGGGCAAGGTGAGTTCTTATGAATGGGATCTGGGATCCGGCAACAATGGCTGGTTATATAACGGCGCGCCGGCACCGCAGATCATACACACTGCTACCCCATCGCTTTCCCTTACAGCCGATGCCTGCTCAGTAACGAACTCCAATATAGTCGTAAGGGTAACGCGGCCCGGTGGAACTTATACTTCCAATACTGCCGTGATAACCACCACCAACCCTGTTACCATGAGTGGTCCTTCACAAAGCTGCGGCGGCTCCTCCACTTACACGGTCAGTAACCTTACGTGTGGCGACGTAACCTGGAGCCTGTCGCCCGGAGCCATCGGCACCCTGAGCAACACTACAGGTACCACCACTACCCTAACCACGCCAGCGCAAAACCAGGGCCTCACGGTGTATGCCAACGTAGCTACCACCTGTCTCCCTAAAACGCTCTCCCAGCCGGTAACCGTATTGACCAAGCCGAAAAATATTGACGTTTGGGGCGAACCTGTTTGCCAGGAAGGCGGGTTAGTGCAGGTATCAACTTTTGATGCGACCCCCGGTGCAGACTCCTACAATTGGTCGTTGCAAAACGGGAGCGGCCCCATCCGCGATTTGCCCCAGCATACTGCCGAGATCTTACAAAAGGTCGGTGCTGGTACTCATACGATTTATGTCTATGCTGTAAATGCCTGCGGTCAAAGCAATACAGCAAGTTTCGATTTCACTGTAAACCGATGCAGTTCGGTAGCAGCATCGCAATCCGGAAATGTTTCAGTAGCAGTATCACCGAACCCTGCTTCCAATGTAGTGGTGATAACTGCACACACTACTAATAGCGCTTTAAAGGCTTCTGAAAAACAAGACATTCGTGAAGTGAGGATCATCGATAAAACCGGTAAGCTTTTACGCAAACAGTCGTTCCCTGCCGGAACAACCAGCGCTAACATCCATGTGGAAAGCTTTAAACCCGATATATACATACTGCAGATCGGTGATGGAAAAACATTCACCACCCGGAAAATAAGGATCGCCAGGTAACTACCGCTGCTCAAATAATAGCTTCCTTATGCAAGAGGCTGTTCGCCAGGTTTGGCGGACAGCCTCTTCTCTTTTTCTTCCAATGTTACCTTTGTGACAACGTGAAATTAATTTCCTCTTCGCGTAACCGAATAATTGATTTTAGTTTATAAATTGCGTGTCTCCTTCCGACATCAAATGTCTGCATACGCAGCCCATTTGTAAACAATCCGGTTTTATAAGATAACCCCCGCAAGCAGTACAGCATTCTCCCTGTCTGTTAACGGATATGTCTTGTTATGTTATTGACACGTTCAATAATATAACCAGCTACGGTTTTGCCTGATCCACTGTTAAAAATTATAGTGTGCAGTAATGTCACTGAACCTGCTTGCGGGTTACGGGCAAGGTTTGCATTGACTAAAGAAAACCTCATACA
>JAJKIL010000024.1 GCA_021154515.1 Niastella sp.
AAATACCAGGAAATGGCTACCCAAAAATTATCGGGGATCCAGGAACCTGCTTATATCAGTAAGTCGGCCAAATATGGTCAGCAGGTATATATCGGCGCTTTTTCTTACCTCGGTGAGAACGTAGTGCTGGGGAACAATGTGAAAATATTCCCGAACGTATTCCTGGGCGACAATGTAAAGATCAACGACAATACCATTGTTCACCCCGGGGTAAAAATTTACCACGATTGTGTTATTGGAAAGAATGTAACCATTCATGCCGGTACAGTAGTGGGTAGTGATGGTTTTGGTTTTGCGCCTCAGGCAGATGGCAGCTTTAAGAAGGTGCCGCAAATTGGTAATGTAGTAGTGGAAGATTTTGTAGAGATCGGCGCTAATGCCACCATCGACCGCGCCACCATCGGTTCAACCATAATAAAATCAGGCGCCAAGCTCGATAACCTGATCCAGGTAGCCCATAACGTAGAAGTTGGTAACAACACCGTTATCGCAGCACAGGCTGGTGTAAGCGGTAGTACCAAGATTGGTAACAATGTTATGATCGGCGGACAGGCCGGCATTGTTGGCCATATTCAAATTGCTGATGGCAGCAGAATCAATGCACAAAGTGGCGTGAGCAAATCAATAAAAACACCTAACGCAGCCGTAACCGGTAGTCCGGCGTTTGAATATACCAGCGCCTTACGCAGCCAGGCTGTGAGCCGCAAACTGCCCGAGCTGGAGAAGAGAATTGCAGAGTTGGAGCAATTGGTGAAGCAATTGCTTACTGAAAAGATAAGTTGAAAAGTTGACGATTTAACAAGGTAACACGTTGAAATATAAATAAATGGATTGACGGTTAAAAAACCATCAATCCATTTTTGTTTTGCTGGAAGGCAGTGTCGATGTTAAAACGTTCGTTGTCATGAGTTGAGAAAACACTTATACGGATTGAGAAAAATTAACGAGGTCATCTTCAGTACCTTTTCGTCTGAGTGGATTCCCTATCTTTGCGCATTCTTTTACAAAACCAAAGGATGAACAACAACTTTAATCCAGATAAGCAACATACCCTGCAATCAGCTGTGAGTATTTCTGGTACCGGTTTACATACAGGAGTAAATGTGGATATGACCCTGAAACCAGCCCATCCAGGCTTTGGTTTTCAGTTTCAACGCATTGACCTGCCCGGACAACCAGTGATCAAGGCTGATTGTGACCTGGTTACCGATACTTCCCGTGGTACCACACTGCAGGAAGGCGATACAAAGGTTTGTACGGTTGAGCATATTTTGGCTGCCTTGGTGGGCATGGGCATTGATAACTGTCTGATTGAGCTGAATGGTCCTGAAATTCCGATCGCCGATGGTAGTTCTGCCCCTTTTGTAGAAATCATTGAAGAAGCAGGGGTATTGGAGCAGGATGCGGCCAAGGTATGGTACAGCATCGATACCAATATTACTCATTACGATGAATTGAAAAAGGTTGAAATGACAGCCCTGCCTGCTACGGATTATAAAATAACCACCCTCATTGATTTTAATAGCCCTGTACTGGGCACCCAGCATGCCGGTTTAAAAACCATGCGGGATTTCAAGGAAGAAATTGCACCCTGTCGAACTTTCTGCTTCCTGCATGAACTGGAAATGTTGTTGCAACATAATCTTATCAAAGGCGGTGATGTAAACAACGCCATTGTGATTGTTGACAAGCCTGTGACGCCTGAAGTAATGGAACGGCTGGCAAAAGTTTTCAACAAGAAAAACATTGAGGTTAAGAATGAAGGGTACCTCAATAACCTGGAACTGCGTTTCCCCAATGAACCTGCCCGCCATAAAACATTGGATGTGGTAGGCGACCTGGCCCTGATCGGTTACCCTATCAAGGCGCATATCATTGCCAACCGCCCCGGGCATAGCACCAATGTTGATTTTGCCCGCAAGATCAAACAGTATATAAAAAAAAATAAACATGTAAAGGATGTGCCGGTGTACGATCCCAATTTGCCACCGGTATACAGCCTGCAGCAGATCGAAAAAACGTTGCCGCACCGCTATCCTTTCCTGATGGTGGATAAAATTATCGAACTTACTGACAAGCATATAGTTGGTATCAAAAATGTGACCTATAACGAGCAATTTTTTACAGGTCACTTTCCTGGTAATCCCGTGATGCCCGGAGTACTGCAGGTAGAGGCGCTAGCCCAAACAGGGGGTATTCTTTGTATTAACTCCCTTCCACCCGGAGAATATGATACCTACTTTTTGAAAATCGATAATTGTAAATTCAAGCAAAAAGTGGTACCCGGAGATACTATGATCCTGAAAATGGAGTTAATCTCCCCAATACGGCGTGGTATTTGCGAAATGCGGGGAACGGTGTACGTAGGTAATAAAATTGCCACAGAAGCAGATCTGATGGCCCAGGTAGTAAAACGATAAATTATTGGTTTTTATACCTAAAAATGAAATTCAGGCAATAAAATTTATAGAACAATAGGGGAAAATTGAATGAGTTTTGTCCTATTTTAGCAGATTAATTAATATCAAACGTCAATCCATCCATAAACAGAATTTAGGTGACAATCACCAACAAAATCCCACCGGGGATGGGATGTCTGTTACGCCTATGAGTGAATATCCTGCTACAACCCTTAAGAATGTAAATAAAATGATTCATCCGCACACATATATACACCCTAACGCCAAGCTGGCCACCAATGTGAAGATTGATCCTTTTACGGTTATTCACCAGAACGTGGAGATTGGCGAAGGAACCTGGATTGGCAGTAACGTCACTATCATGGAAGGCGCCCGCATCGGCAAAAATTGCCGAATTTTCCCCGGAGCTGTAATTTCTGCTATGCCGCAGGATTTGAAATTCGAAGGCGAAGAAACCCTCACTGAAATTGGTGATAATACCACCATTCGTGAGTTTGTGACCATTCACCGGGGTACCAAAGACAGGTGGAAAACAAAGGTGGGCAAAAATTGCATGATCATGGCGTACAGCCACATAGCCCACGATTGTATCATTGGCAGCAATGTTATCCTGAGTAATAACTCACAGGTAGCTGGTCACGTAGTTCTGGGCGACTGGGCCATTTTAGGTGGCATGTGCGCGGTTCACCAGTTTACCAAGGTTGGTCAGCACGCCTTTGTAAGCGGTGGTTCACTGGTAGGCAAAGATATTCCTCCTTATATTAAAGCCGGCCGTCAGCCATTGAGCTATGCCGGGGTAAACTCAGTTGGTTTAAAAAGACGTGGTTTCACTATCGATAAGATCAATCATATCCTCGATATCTATCGCGTTATTTACAACAAAGGTTTTAATACCAGCCAGGCTCTCGAATACCTGGAAGAAGAGTTTTCCGCATCTGACGAGCGCGATGAAATTGTAACCTTTATACGCGAAAGCGGCCGCGGTATCATTAAACGCTATTCAAAAAATAGTGTGGATGAAGATATCGCTGATTAATGCCGGCAAACGCTTTAACCGCGACTGGATCTTCCGGGAATTAAATCAGGAATTTATCTCAGGCACTGCCTATGCTATTACCGGTCCCAATGGGTCCGGTAAATCTACTTTATTACAGGCCATCGGCGGCGCCATCATAATGAGTGAGGGAAGCGCTAAATACACAATTGGCAATACAAACGTTCCGGAGAAAGAGATTGAGGTTGATAAAGCATTTCAGTATATTTCAATTGCGGCGCCTTATCTGGAGCTCATAGAGGAAATGACGCTCCTGGAAATGCTGGAGTTTCATTCGCAGTTCAAACCCCTGCTTTCCAATACCACCATTCCTGATATTATCTCCACTATTGGCTTAAAGACGGCTGCCAACAAACAGATCCGGTTCTATTCAAGTGGAATGAAACAACGGGTAAAACTGGCGCAGGCTATTTTTAGTGATGTTCCCTGCGTTTTGCTCGATGAGCCCTGTACCAACCTCGATGCAGTGGGGATTGAATTATATCATCAGTTGATCCGCGACTACGGTAATAACCGGTTAATCATTGTCAGTTCCAACGATCCTCAGGAGTATTCTTTTTGTAAGGAGAAAATCAGTATCACTGATTTTAAGTCGTGAATTGTGAATCGGCAATCGTGAATAGCTCGCGAGCTTTGAGATTAATATTATCTTGCATTGCCGAAATTCTTTGCCTTCTGCCTTCTGCCTTTTATCTCTTTTGTACGTATGCATGATTACCAATTCCCAAATGCGCTTTGTCTTTCGGGTAGAAATAAAACGCCCTACGCATGGTAGAACCATTATTAAAACGCAGCTCAATGGAATAGCCATTCAGGGTATAAGCGCCGGCTTCATCTTTTTTAGAATAAGCAGAAGCAGGAATACTATAATCAGTATAATTGGTCCCTACAGCTACACCGGTCAATGCAAACCGGCCAACGTTATTAAACAGAATGTCTTTGGAAGAAACCGTTACTACATTTCCACCCATGGTTGAATTACCTGCGCCTGCCATGCTGCTGAAAGCGCCTTCAATTTTTTCATTGCCGGCCGCCGGTCTTGCCCAGAACCAGTTCTTCTCCCATCGCTCGGTCTTATTTCTTCCGGGCCAGGTAACCACAATGGTGCTGCCACTTATTCGCCAGGTGCCCCACCTTTTAGGATCACGCTGTTTCGACAGGGCGATATCAAACTCATACGGACTTACCACGGGGTTATTGTACAAGCTGCCATCGTTCAATAAAAGATAAGGGGTATACTCGCTTGTAACAGCGCCTCCTACCCCATAACTATATTCCAGGTTTAATACTATTCCTTTTATTTCGGTTGCTTTCAAGCCCCGTACGGAACGGCTTGTGTTATCGGCATTGGCAATAACATTGCGGGGTACAGGTGTTTTATCAATAACGGTGGGGGCTACCGGCTGTGGTAAAGCATTGGTTTTTGCTACCTCCGTTTGCCCGCTACCTTCAAATGCACCTTCCTGTTTGGCCAGTTTGCCAAAATGCATAGCGGCCGATTTCATACAATTGGTGTAATAGGTAATATCGGGTGAGCTAAACAGCTTTGCCAGGCGGTATTGCTGGTTACTGGTGCGGTAGGCCATATAGGCCACGTACCATACTTTGCCATTTCTGTCAGTGATTTTGCCCGAATACGAAGAGAGAGTGCTGTAACTGATATTCTTCTTGTCTTTACTCTTGCTTTTTGACTCCGTAAAGCCTGAAAGCCGCATATTCTTGTCAATAGAGCCGGTAAACCAGTCATCAAAGCTTTTTCCGTCGACCTTTTCGAGCGGCATTATTTCGTAAGTGAACTCTTTATTTTCATCGCTGAAAACAGCAGTAGGGCTAAAAAGGTAGCGTCCTTTATTTTCTTCCATCTTCCAGCCTAACATCGGCTGAACAGTTTGAGCGAGCGTAGCGGGAATGCCCAAACCCATGATCAGGACGATAACCAGGAGCATATTTTTCATAAGTAGGCTATTTACAGGCTTTGGAAGTCAATTTTCGGGCCACAGAAAAAAAAAGACGGTTTGCAGGGCCTAAAACTTCTAACATGTTCAAAACTTTTCCAAATCAGCCTTATAACCATGCATATGCGCCTGTAAATAACGCACACCAGCTGGCAATTCCATAAAGCAGAAAAGGGTCCCGACTTCAGTCAGGACCCTTTTCTGTAGATTCCTTTTCAGGAAATATCGTTTAGTTGCCGGTTATGCCTTCAACAGCTGCCTGTTTAGGGGCATACACGGCGTTGCCTATGCCAAAATGGGTGCTACCCTGCAGGTAGAAATAGAACATGCGGCGAATAACGGTACCGTTATTAAAATGCAGTTCCATTGAATAATCATTAAGGGAATAGGTTCCGGCCTCGTTAAATTTTTTGTATTCAGAAGAAGGCACCGTGGCGCCATCGCCGCCGGTTAAAGTAAACTGGCCATCTTTATTGAAGAAGATGAACTTGGAAGTATAAGCTTTATCACTACTTTTTACATTGCCATTCTCTGCACCATTTACAGTCATGAATGAACCTTCCAGTTTTTCATCTTTTTGAGAAGGCGTAGCCCAGAACCAGTTCTTGAACCATTTTTCTGTTTCGTTGGTGGCAGTCCACTCAACCTGGAATGAACCATTCCTCAACTTCCAGGTTCCCCATTTTTTGGGATCCTTTTGTTTTGATGCGGCCACATCCAGGCTATAGGGGCTAATCACAGGCTCGCTGTAAATTGAACCATCATTCAACACCAGGTAAGGTTTGTAAATACGCACCATTTTACCATCGGCGTTGGTGTTATACTCAAGATGGATAAGGATACCATTTATTTCCTGTGTTTTCAACCCTTTTTCAGGGATGGCTTCACTTTGAGCAGTGCTGGGCGTTCTGTTTTCCTGTTTGCTATGTCCGTTATT
>JAJKIL010000025.1 GCA_021154515.1 Niastella sp.
GCCGGCGTCCTTTGGATGACGCGCCCCGTCATCGGCATCAAACAACAACGGATTGAACTGATGGGCTAATGCCAGATAATAGGCCCGGGTAATTTTCTCCTTACGCATCAGGTGTTCGGCATAGCCATCTACTTTTTGTCCTTTCCATTCGCCTCCTGGCAACGAATAAATGCCCCAGTGAATGAACATGCCAAAACGTGCCTGTTGCCACCAGGCTATACGTTCATCATGATTTTTCATGGAAGCAGTCCACCAGCCGTTTACTGCTTCATCAATCGCCTGCTGATCACGTTGCCGGCCCCGGTTGAACATTTCTTTGTCCTCATCTCCCTGGGAGAAGGCGCTCAGCGTTAATAAAGATAATGCCAGTATAATTAAAGTTTTCTGTATCATATTCTAAGTTCATTGTTTCTAGTTATTGTCTTAGGGCCTCCCCCCATCCCCCCTCCAGTGGAGGGGGGCAGATTCACAGCTGCATATGAATCTTACAACCATATTAATGGATGTCTGACAGGTAAATTTCTAATCACTTCTTCTACTTCCGGTGCATGATCCAGTTTTTTCCAGGTGACAAACCAGTCTTTATTGCCGTAAGCATTGGCGCCGAACAGCAAGAATGGTTGGGCTACCGGCCAGTTATCCCAATACATTACATCCGGTTGTTTGGGCCATTTGCTTTTATCGGCAACAAAAGTATACAGGTACTCCACCCCCTTGCGAATGTTACGGCCATCCGGTGTACTGAAGTTCCACAGGTTGTCTTCTTTGGTGGAAAGGATCTGGCAAATGGTAGTCATGGCATCGAGGTTAAAGATCGAATAGCCATAGGGTTTTGTTCTGCGCAGTTCCTGGGGAAAGCTGCCATCGGCTGCCATCTGGTTGGGCAGTAACACAGTTTTATACCTGTCGCGACAAAACTGCTTCAGCTTTTCATTGTGCGTGAACTTTGCGAAACAAGCGGTTTGCATTACCCAGCAGGTGCCATGGTTATTGGCAGCATTCATTTCATCTTTACCATGCTGATGGGTTGTTAACCATTGCAGGTATTGCTCAAACCAGCGCCGGATGGCTTCCAGCAATTGATGATCCATGCCTTTTGCATTTTCCATGGCTTCCAATCCCTGCACTACTTCCATCAATTGAATGGTGTCGATGATGCCAATACCCCTGCCGGTAAACCGGCCTTTGATGGCCTGGGCAAATTGCAGGCTGGGATTCATCATAGTAGCCGTATCTACAAACCAGGCCCTGCAATGTTGTAATGCCTGTTTTACATATTTATCATCATGGGTGAGTTCATATGCAGAGGCCAATGCGCCAACGAGCTGGCTTAACCGGATCATAGCCTGCCGGTGCGCCACAAAGTTATCCGGGTTGCTCATGCCATCGCGCTGCACATATGGACTATCAACCGACTGTGGATTGGGCCACCAGTAATCTCCTTCTGAAAAGAAATCGTGTTTACCACCTGCACTTCTTGGTGAATGTTGCGCGGTTACTGTAACAGGTTGTTGTTGCATAGCCCAAGCTGCCTGCGCGAGTATTTGCTTGCGCAGCGTTTTCATTACTTCGGCTTTGTAGTCGGTTTTGTTGTCTATTGGTCGCCATTGGATGTTTGTTATACCTGTAAACAATAGCCAACAAATGAGCACTCGTTTATAATTCATAATTACTTGTTTAAGATCGTGAATGGCCCTCCTACCCTAACTGGCCAACTCATTTCGTCATATACTCAAATGTCACGTTACCAACTGTATTGGGTTTTCCTTTCAGGGGAGCAGCAATAGACCCTTTCCACTTCCCTGCCTTATCCTTCTCCACTTTTATTTCGCGCCAGCTGAAATCGCCTTTTTCATAATTATAGGTTTCGCCATCATCATCGTACAACTGATATGAACCTGGCTTTTCGCCATAAAAGCGAACAGTCAGATCAACCTTCTCTCCTGCGGCCGGTGCATGTAACATCGGTTTCATTAGGGGAATAATGGCGCCGTCTTTTACATATACAGGTATTTTATCCAGGCCAGGCGTAACAGTTATTACCTCACCATCACCGGCAAAAGCCCCGGTATAGAAATCGTACCACCTGCCTTTGGGCAACACCACTTTGCGCGTCTTCTGCCCTGTGAACAAAGGCGCTACCAATAAATAATCACCTGCCATGTATTGATCCTTGATCTCTTTTGATACCGCTTCAGCATAGGGATTTTCTTCGAGGTTGGTATTGCCGTTCTCTTTTTTTGCTTCGGGCACAAAACCTTCTTCAAGGTTCATGGCCCTGAAGGGCGGAATACCCTGAAAATGATACCGGGCAAATGCGGTGTACCAGTAAGGCATCATTTGCATGCGTAATAACGCCAGTTGCTTTATGGGTTCGGCCACATCTTCGTACGACCAGGGTTTGGTGCCGCTGGCCCATGCATTGATCATAGCCATGGGTGAAAACACCACCGTTTGAAAACGGCGTAACCATTCTTCCGATGTTTTAGATGCTCTTGCTTCGGGCGTCCACAACACGCCGGCAAAACCGCTGTTGATAAGCGCCGTTATAAAATCTTCATGATTATAATAATCATTGTAAATAACATAAGGGAAGGAAGCGCCACCGGCATTGGAACCCCGCACCAGGCCAAAGGTCCTTTTATTCTGTTGATGATACATTTCTGTGCTGTAGCGCTGTACCAGCAAGCCAAAGGTCTGGCGCATTTGTTCGGCAGCTACACCTGATGGAAAGGTAGCCACATCGGGCCACAGGTAATAATCGTAGCCATCTACTTCGTCTATCTTATATCCGCTCACACCTATATTGACCTGGTTATTTTTTAACTGGTCAAAAAACAGCGTACGGCCTTGTTCCGTAGTAAGATCCGGCACCAGTCCGTTCCATACGGTGTGTGAACCGCTGTACGGAACAATGGCTTTGTAAAAAGGTGCATCGGGCGACACATAGGGATTTGTCCAGAGGTTAACGCGGATATTTTCTTTTAACAGGTCCTGCACAAAACCGGCCGGATTGGGATAGCGCGTGCTGTCCCACGAAAAAGTACAGGGATAACTTTTGCTTTGCCAGCCGGGTTCCAACCCAATAAAATCAAGCGGAAAACCTTTCTCTCTGAATGCCGCTACTTCTTTCTTCACTTCATCGGACGTATATAAAGTTTTCACACGTTGCGTAAAACCCAGGCCCCAACGAGGCGGTAAACAACCGCCCCCATTAAACAGGTTGAACCGGCGAACGGCATCCAACGGCGTAGGACCGCCGAATACATATACTTCCACTCCTGCTGCCGGCACCAGTATTTCTACCGCATCTGAATATGGACGGGCACTCCAGCTTTTATCGGTATTCCGGTCTTTGGCAACAGGCGCATTCCTGCTGTCTTTGTGCACCGCCGTTCCTGCATAAATATTTAAATAGCGGGCGGAATTGATGAATACGCCATATCCTTTTGACGACACATAAAAGGGCGACGGCGCATGCGTTCTGCCATTGTCCTTTCCGCCATAGTGGTCAACATGTAATTGCAATATCTTTCCCCGTTGGTGAACGGTTTGAAAGTTCAAGCCAAAACCGTACAACTGCTCTTCTTTTTGCAAGGGAAACCGCAGGTAGGTTTTGCCATCTACTACTTTTATGGAGATATCGGTTTGCGCTAATGGAAATGTTGCCTGCGTTATGGCCGATAACCCTTCTTTATTGGGCGTAGCACCCGAAGCTTTTAACAGGTCATAATTTTCGGGTACACCGGCCACTGCTTTCCATACACCCGGGGCGGTTTCCGTCCAGGCAAGTTGGGCGTGGACAAGAGTTATTTCGAATACGAATGCAATAATTAATACTAATCGCTTTGCTATATACATATGGCTTGTTGTAAATCGTGAAACGTGAAACGGCAAACGTGAAAGTCCTGGTCAACTACTCAACTGGCACCACCGTATATATCTTTCCCTTCTCAGTCGCAAAATCAACAGTATACCGCACCGGCACTTTAAGATCCACCAACTTCGCCTGTTGATTCTTTTCATATGGTGGTTGCCCATAGGAAGTATTCAACGCATTCGCATTGCTGCCCGTTGATCTCTTCGATGTCGCTTCTACTACTTTAACAGGTTGTGATGCACTGATCCGGCAGGGACCACCCAGCAATGAAGTGATGGTAGCCTTTGATAACTTTCCATCCTTCCAGTCAATGGCTACGGCAAAATTGCCACGGGCTTTTATTCCTTTTATGGAACCGTTCTTCCAGGCATCGGGTAAGGCGGGTAATAATGCGAGTTCTCCATTATGACTTTGCAACAATAGCTCGGTGATACCTGCTGTGGCGCCAAAGTTTCCATCTATCTGAAAGGGTGGATGCGCATCGAACAAATTTGGATAGGTGCCGCCGCCACTCATGGCATCTCTTGTTATTCGGGGATCAATATACGTAAAGGCGTCGCTCAATATTTTATAGGCATGGTTGCCGTCCTGCAAACGCGCCCACCAGTTTATTTTCCAGGCCATGGACCAACCGGTACTTACATCGCCTCTAAAGATCAACGATTGTTTGGCTGCCGCTGCCAACTCCGGTGTGGTGGATGGGTTGATCTGACTGCCGGGATACAAACCAAACAAATGTGAAAGATGCCGGTGCTTATCATTGGGATCGTCCCAGTCTTTATTCCATTCCTGCAACTGTCCATACTGGCCAATATGAAATGGATATAATTTCTCCTTTGCTTTAATTACCTGGGTACGAAATGCTTCATCGGTGTTTAATGCAATACCTGATTTAATAACCGCGGTAAACAATTCGCGAATGATACTCATATCCATTGTAGTGGCCATACCTACCTGGTATTCCTTGCCCTTTATCTTCATGGTGTTTTCGGGCGAGGTAGATGGATTGGTGACCAGGGATCCGTTTGCGGGATCGGTTATTAACCAGTGCAGCATAAACTGCGCGGCGCCTTTCATCAAAGGCCAGGCATTTTTCAAAAAAGTTTTATCACCGGTATATAAATAATGCTCCCAGAGATGCGTACTTAACCAGGCGCCTGCCATGGGCCAGCAACTCCAGCGAGGCATTCCTTTCGGGTCCCAATCCATGCCGCCGGGCGGTGAGGTTTTTGCCCACAGATCAGAATTATGATGCACAACCCAGCCTTCAGAAATATTGTAATTCACTTTGGCGGTTTGCGCTCCATTCACTGCCAGCTCTTTCATGAAATCGAATAACGGCTGATGACACTCAGATAAATTGGTATTCTCCGCCAGCCAGTAATTCATCTCTGTATTGATATTCGTTGTATAGTTACTGCCCCAGGGTGGTTGAACATGATCGTTCCAGATACCCTGCAAATTAGCTGGTCTTGAACCAGGTCTTGAACTGGCTATTAACAGATAGCGGCCAAACTGATAATATAATACCTGTAATTGCTGGTCGGTCGGATTCGATGCATATTGTTTCAGGCGTTCATCGGTGGGCAGTTTGGCTGCGCCATTGTCGGCGCCCAATTTCAATTCAACCCGTTTGAACAGAGACTGGTAATCGCGAATATGCGTTCCTTTTAGTTGTTCATAAGAAAGCTCCAATGCTTTTTGCAGATTGGCCTTCGCTTCAATAGCCGGATCTTTACCTTCCAAGCCAGGCGATCTATTAAAGCCATTAAAGCTGGTAGCTTCTGACAAATAAATAGTGACGGTATTGGCGCCGCGTACCTTTAATGTATTACCACTTTGTTCTACCCTGCCGCCGTCGGTCTTTATTTTAACATGCACTTCGAAATTCATGCCTTCACCATTCGCGGAATCATACACTACCTGTTGCGGTTCATAATCCCGGTTGGCTACAAATTTTGGGGCTTTGCCTTGCAGCACCAGGTAATCAGTCGCTGTAGTCTTTACTTTGAAATGTAATTTGCTCGTCAGGTCAAGCACGCCATCGATCATCCCTTTTTTATCGGCAGTGATCCGCATCACCAGCACTTTAGCCGGGTAGCTGATAAACGTTTCGCGCTGATATTGCACATCGCCAATTTTATATCGAACGGTGGCTACTGCGTTGTTCAAATCCAGTTCCCGATAATAGGAAGCCGGCAAGGAATCTTTCGACTGCAAACGCCACCACAGATCAGCCAATGGCAAATAACGGGCGGAATAAGGGCCCTGCATTTTTTTCCATAAGGCAGCTGCCTTTTCATAATCGCCTTCGAACACGGCCTGCCGAACCTGTGGCAATATGATGGGTCCATTAGGATTATTACCTGCTTCGGGGTAACCCGACCACAAAGTATTATCGTTTAACTGCAGCCGTTCGGTAGCCACACCACCGAAGACCATCGCCCCGGTTTTACCATTTCCTAAAGGCAAGGCTTCTTCCCAGGCATCTGCAGGTTTGTTGTACCACAGCTTTAATCCTGCATCACTTTGTTGTGCATACAGCGAAGCATTTACCAGGAAACAGAATATCGTTAATTTATATTTCATATGTCTAAGCTGAGAGACCTACAGGTCTTTAAATACCGTTTTCAATCCTTCACTCTTTACACCGATCACCGATTTGCCGCCATTGGTTTGTACGCGAATGATGGCGCGGCCATTGTATACCTGCACCAATCGTGATCCGCTCGATGTGCCCTGGTTATCGATCAGTTTACCATCACCGGCCAAACTAAACCGGATCCAGTTGGCAGCATCCAGACAAAGCACGCCTTTACTGTCTAACAGTTTTACCTGCATGGTAGCTATGCCGTTGGCTTCGCTGAGTTTTTCCAACATCAATCCGGCGGGTTTGCCCCATTTCTCTGTTTGGTATTGAAATTTTATGGAATCCCTTACTTCAATTTTTCCATTACGGGCAATTACCATTACTTCCTGGGCGCCTCCTTTTAATGGTACATTCCAGCGTAAACCTGCGGCAGGAAAATCCTGGCTGTTGCGTTTTTTAATTCCGTAACTCTTTCCATTTACAAACAATTCGGCTTCGGCACAATTGGAATATACTTTTATCATTTTCTCCTCATCTTCATTACCCCAGCGTACCGGCCAGGAATGGCCGTAAATATGCGCCATCGGTTGGGTGGTCCAATATGATTGAAATACGTAGTAGGCTTCTTTTTTTGTAAGATCGCGTTCCACTACGCCTTTCTGGTTCATATAAGGAACGGGATTATCGGGTCGAACGGGAGTTGAGAAATCCTTGAAGGGCCATTGGGCTGAACCTGTTAACCAGGGCATGGTTTCCTGTTCCTTTAAATGCCAGTCAACCAGGTTGCAGAGGTAGGTTTCGCTCCAATCGCCATCTTTCGATACGCGGGCAGCGCCACCATACAAACTTGCATCACCGGCCCGTTCATCGGCGCCACTACCGGTTTTTACTGTTTGCAACGCTTTATCGGGATTTTCTGAATGACGGCCGGCATGGCTATCGCCACCCCATTCCACATGCAAAAAATGATTTACTTTTTTAAATTCTTCTTCAGTAGCCTGTTTGTATTCGGTGAACAAACCGCGGTACCAGCCTGCCCAAATGGAGGGAGAGTATACATCAACGATATCTTTACAAAAATCGCAACGGCGAATGGCTGTTTTGCGGGATGCATCCAGGTGGTGCGACAGATCATTCAACTCCTTCATAAAATTCCTGATCTGCTCTTTATCAAACTCAGGGAAATCGCCGGGCCAGTCGTTCTCATTTCCCATTCCCCAGATAATGATTGCCGGATGATTGTAATGCTGTTCAATCATATGGGTAAGCATGCGGCGCGCCTGATCTTTGTAAACAGGTCCCCCCAAACCACCACGGCACCAGGGAATTTCTTCCCAAACCAGGATGCCTAAACTATCGCAAAGATGTAGAATAATGCGTGATTGCTGATAATGTCCGAGGCGAATAAAGTTAACGCCCATCTCTTTCATCATAATCATTTCCCGGCGCATCATCTCTTCTGTCATGGCAGCTGCTACGCCGGCCTGGTCTTCGTGCCGGTGGGTACCGCGTAATAACAGCCGTTGTCCATTCAGCATAAATGGTCCATGATCTACGAACTCAAAATTGCGGAAACCTATTTTTTCTTTTTGAATAGAACTGCCTTCCGCAGTGGTTACGGTTGCTTCCACCGTATACAGCAATGGTTTTTGCGGCGACCACAATTGTGGTGTTTTCAGCGTGAAATCAGCTAGGTGAATATCACCGGTTAATGTAGTCAGCGGGACTTCTTTTTGCTGAACGGGTTTTCCGGTGGGGTCTATGAGTTTTATGAGAACGGACAGCCTCCCCCCGGCCCCCTCCGGTGGAGGGGGGGTGGAAAACCTCGCGATTACTGCTACATTTCCTAATTTCCCAAATTTATCTGTTTCGGTTTTTGCGAACAGTTTGTCTATAGCTAATGATGGTGTATATACAAGGTTTAGGTAGCGGTAAATTCCGCCATATACGTTAAAATCCGACAAATTAGAAGGGATCATCTCCAGGTCCCTTGAATTATCGGTTTTGATGGCGATGGGAATTTTTCCCTTGAACTGGCTTTGAAAGACGGACATTTTTTTAAATGCCGCTACGGCGTCCGTAATATCTACCGACCATTCATCGTACCCACCGGTATGCGACCCAACTTTGGTAGTGTACACATATACATCCGTTTTCTGTCCGGCGCCTTCAAAAAAAAGCAGGGTACGGCCATTGGTGTATGGATTATTGATATCAAGCTGTGTTCTGTACCAGGCGGGGCCCTGGTAATAATTTACATCCGGATCAACTGCATCTTCTGCATTTACACAATGCGGCAGTTGCACTGGCATCCATAAGGGAACGCTTTCCGGGTTTCCTTTGCCTACCGGTCGCATTATTTCCCAAATGCCGCCTACATCCTGTTTTAAAAATTCCCAATTACCTGTTAAACGGGTCGATTGCTGGGCACGGGCTGATGCGTTCACCATCAGCAATAAAAACAACCATTTGAGTTTCTGCATTATTCACTACGTTTTTGCCCCCTCCCTGCCTCCCCACTGCTGGGGGAGGAGATGAGATAAAAGGGGAATAAGATTACGCCGAAAGATAAGTAAGAACCTTACTCCAGTACTCAGATTGTACGCAATCGTTTCCGGGTTGCATCTATTTTGTAAAAACTTAAAATTCTGACCCCGAACTATTGGTAGTCCAGGGCCAGAATCGCAATTTTAAAAAAAACACAATTTTTCAATAAAGCCCACGCTTATTTTACCCCATACTCCACTACTCTGTCCATCACATGTATTGGGCCATTGTCGCTTAATATACCAGATGTACGGCCAATGGTAACCCGAACGCTGTTGATAAAATCATTCACTCTCACTTTTGAATCCCGGTCATTCGACAACAAAAGGTACATATCACTTCCGGGGTTAGCGGCATCGGCTCCTTCAGGCAGCAGCGTTTTTACCTGCACATTTTCTGAACCGAGGTTATCATAACTGTATTCTCCCTGCACGATCAAATATAATAACCAGTTTTTAACCTGTTGCGGCGTATACTGCGACCAACTTTTGGCCACGGCATTGTTCACTTTATAACGGCCCCAATAACAATCGGTAGCAGTTGCCTGGGCGGCCCTGAAAACAGCGTCGTTATGCAGAAAAATAAAGGTCCTTCCTGGTTGCACATATTCGTTGGTATCGATACCTGAATAAATAATGGCATCGTACATGCCTTTGAAAATAGTATCTGGCTGGTTCAATATGCTTCGTTCCTTTAAATACTGCCAGGCAGTTTTATTAATATGTGGATCAAGCGTACTGGTTTTATGATCGGTATTCTTCTGCAATTCCAGGCCCGCAATTTTTTTGCAACCTGTAATACAAACTATCAGTAAACCAATAAACAGCGTGCTATATATAATTTGATGCTTCATTGTTATCGCTTTCTTTTTTACAAATAGGTTATTCCGAGTAGGGTTCGTTTTGGCGAAGTAATGTGTTCCTGTTCAACGCCTGTCGTGAAATTGGCCAGAGTATTTTCCGTGGATCATTAAACCCGGTTTGACTGATACCCAGTAATTTCTGGCGATTGCGTATTAGCGGGTCCATTGTTTCTAACACCCGGCCCGTTCTAACGAGGTCAAACCAGCGTTTTCCTTCGGCAAAAAGTTCTAATTGGCGTTCATTCAGTACGGCTGTCTCCACATCGCGATCGGTGGGGTAATCGGCAGGAACCAATGGCGTTAGTCCCCTGAGCGTACGGATGCGATTTACAATGGTAAATACAGGCGCTTTATTGGCGCTGGTTTTATTCAGCGCTTCGGCACGTAATAACAGCACATCGGCCATGCGGTACAACGGTAATAACGCACTATTCAACGCATTGGTGGGGTATAGCACTTTGTTCGAACTATTCAGCGGATAGAATTTGCCAATCTGGATAATTCTTGTACCAGCAGTCACCAAAGCAGTGTCGTAGGTAACAGCCCGGCGGATATCGTTCTTATTGCTTTCATAACGCATGAAGACTGTACTGTCGATATAATAGTTGGAGGTGTTGCTGCCCGATCCTATTTTGGAGATACCGTTTCCTCCATCATGTGAATCCCAGTATAGGCTCCAGATGGCTTCTTTAGTATTGGCCGGATCGAGAAATATTTTTTTCCAGTCGGTAGAATTACTAGCGGAAACATCATACTTAAAAGACAGGTTAATCAAATTTTGAGAAGACTCCAGGGCTTTCGCATAATCCAATTTCCACATATATACATCTGTTTGCAGTGCAAGAATGGCCCCTGCATTCATTTCCCATACAGTGACGTTTGTTTTATCAACCAAACTGTAGGCTTTTACCAGGTCAGGAATAATGATATTGTTCAGGATTGAATCAGCACCTGATCTGGGTGCCAGCGGATCTTCAGTCAGGCTTTCATAAGGTTCCAGCCGAACCGGCACTCCGCCCCACAGGCGGATGGCATAAAAATACATATAAGCCCGGATGGCGTATGCCTGCGCCAGATAATTGTTCCGCACAATCTGGGTAAAACTCGACGTTAAGGCAATTTCGGGTATATACTTAATGGCCAAGTTGGCACGGCCGATGGTAAAATATAAATTGCTCCAGTTGGCCGCTCCGTTCAGCGAATTCAATCCATTAAGTGTTACGTTGATCTGGTTTTCACCCGTACCACCATACGTAAAGTTGTCTGAGCGGGCATCGCCCCAATCGGTATAATTGCCATTCAGTGTTTTTTGAACACCATCATATATGGCCGCTACACCAGACTTAGCATCATCGGCAGATTTCCAAAAGCTTTCAGGCCCCAGGTCAGAAATAGGTTCCTGGTTCAAAAATTTTTTACATCCTGCACTGGTAATCAAACCCAGTGCTGCTATATAATAGAGGAGTTTTTTCATTTCATTACATTTTAAAAGTTCAGGTTAATACCGGCGCCAAATTCTCTTTTCCGCGGATAGCGGCCATTGTCCTGCCCCATTTGCAACGCGTTATTGAAAGCAATTTCAGGGTCATACCAGAAGTAGTTGGTCCAGGTAAGCAAATTATTACCATACAGGTACACGGTGGCACCCTTCATTTTTGCTTTGGACATGATGTTTTGAGGCAATGTATACGACAGGCGCACATTACGCAGGCGAATGAACGAAGCATCTTCCAGGTACTGACTGCTTAATTCCCGTGCATTACCCATACCATTGTTTTTTGCTACGGCCCATTTGGTAACATCACCCTGATGCCACCAGGAATCTCGGATGTATTCGGGATCGGGCGTTACATTGCTGGTAGCATTGGTATTCAACTGCTGGCGGCCACGGTCGTACAACAACCCGCCCCAGCTTACATAAATATTGAATGACAGGCTGAAATTTTTATAAGAAAATTGATTGGACAAACCGGCTATCCATTTAGGCTGGGCATTGCCGAGCGGAACCCGGTCGGCGTCGTCAATCACACTATCCCTGTTATTGTTCGCCCATATCATATCACCCCCCTTCAAAACATTTCCCTGCGTTTTCAACTGGTTTATATGGCCATTGTATGCTTTGCCATTGAGCGTATAACCATTAAAAGTACCAGCGGTGAACACGGGAGTCAGTTGCTCCCAATCATCGGTGTAGGCATTTGATTCATCATATTGATATACACCCAGCGCCTGCCAGCCATAGAAATCACCTAAACGCTGCCCCTCCTGGGTGATCCAGTTAGTAGCGGCAATGGGCACGCCGCCATACAGGCTTTTAATGGTTGCATTATTGAACGACATGTTATAAATGACGTTCCAGGAGAACTTATTATTACGTACCGGGTAACCATTTACTATGAATTCAAAGCCCTTGTTTTGAATGGAACCGATATTTACATTCACTTCCTCGAAGCCGGATTCGTAGGGCAGGGGCGCCTGATACAGCAATTTATCAGTTATCTTATTATAATAATCAGCTGTAATGGTCAGGCGGCCATGTAAGAACGTGAGGTCCATTCCCAGGTTGAATTGTTTTGTTTCTTCCCAGCTTAAAGCAGGGTTACCGAAAGTGGCAGAAGGCGCTACCCCTGAAACACCATTATACCAGTTACCAGTTGGGTTATCGTCATTGCTACCGAATGTATACGTTCTGATGGCATCATATTCTCCGATCCTGTCATTGCCTGTTAAACCCCAGCTGGCGCGGATCTTTCCTTCATCGAGGTATTTTGTAACCCATTGCATAAAATTCTCTTCAGTAAAGCGCCACCCAACCGAAGCGGAAGGAAAGTAACCCCAGCGGTTTTGTTTACCAAATTTTGAAGAGGCATCTGCCCTGAAATTACTATTAAAGAGGTATTTCCCTTTATAGCTATATCCCAACCGGCCAAACGCCGAAACAGAAGTATATCGTTTTTCCAGCGTATTTGGCGGCGTACCATATAGCTGTGGTGAATTGAGTGTTGTAACCTCTTCTGTAACATAATTGGTTCCCAATATATTTGTTCCACGCTGAAAATTACGGTCGGCACTCACGCCCAACACGCCGGTTAAAGTATGGTCACCGGCCAGTGTTTTATTATAGTTTAAATAAGCCTGGGTCATCCAGTAAGTTTTCCACTGCTGTTCATCACTGCCGTCATTGTCAATCGTTGTATTACTTAATAATTTTGGTGAGAATGTCAGGTGATGCATGTAATTGGCGTTTACATTGGCATCTACTGTCAGTTTCAATTCAGGCAGGAACTGATAACTAATATAATTATAGAAGTTTCCATCCAGGGTCTGGTATTCATTTTTTCGTAACAGGGCCTCCGCTACAGGATTTCTTCGGCCACCGATCTGAGTGGCCAGGCTTCCATCGGGAAAAAACACCCGAAAGTTTGGCGGACGCTGAATGGCCTGGTTCAGGGTATTGCCTTCATTGATCCGGTTTTCGCTTGTGTACGAAAACTGTATGCGGTTACCATACGTAAGTTTCGGCGTTGCTTTATAATCTATGTTGAATCGTCCGCGAATGGCCTTGGCCCAGCTATTGATGATAATTCCTTCGTCATCCAAATAACCCAGGCTTCCGTAATAATTTACATTAGGTGAGCCACCGCTCAGGCTCAAATCAACCTGCTGGCGTTTGGCAGTTTTTGTCAGTTGGTCCTGGTAATCATTATCTGCATTGAACGAAGGGTTTAATGAATCGGTATTTAAACCGCCACCGGTACCATTGGTACTACGCTTCTGATCCAGCAAACGGCGTTCGGCTGCATTTGATTGTGGTATTTTATGCGACAACTGGCTTGCGCTGGTGAGGTAACGCACATCGAGCGTAGGCCTTCCCTCTCTGCCTTTTTTGGTGGTAATAATCACCACACCATTGGCTGAACGGGAACCATAGATCGCTGCAGAGGCCGCATCTTTTAATACTTCAATAGATTCTATGTCGTTGGGGTTAATACCGTTTATATCTACACCCTGGGCGCCATCTACAATATACAGCGGGTCTGCGCCGCCCTGTAAGGTGCCGATGCCACGGATACGCACAGAACTGGCTGCTCCGGGGCGGCCCGATTCCTGGGCAATTTGAAGACCTGGCGCCTGTCCCTGCAAGGCATCCGTGATATTTACTGCCTGCCTTTCCTGAATTTGTTTTGCGCTAACAGAAGAAATGGCTCCGGTAACATCTTTCTTTCGCTGGGTACCGTATCCAATTACCACCACTTCATCCATAGAAGTATTACCGGCGCTTAAAATAACAGTAACGTCGGTTTGGGTACCTACCGTTATTTCTTTGGAGATGTAGCCAACTGAAGAAAACACCAATACTGATTTTGATCCGGGAACCGTAAGACTGAATTTACCTTCATTGTTGGTGCTGGTGCCTACAGTGGTTCCTTTTACTGTAACAGTAATAGCACCCAATCCTTTTCCATTGGCCTCTTTTACCGTTCCACGAACGGTAGTGTTTTGTGCAAATGTGGGGTGTAAACAACCAATAAGAATCAGAAGTAGAATAAGTACCCGGCGTGGTGGGGCAATAAAACGCCAGGAAGAAAATGATTTCTTTTTCATACAGCAGTTAGTTTTTTACATATCACACCCCTGCTCAATACAGTGTGAAATGTAGTCGGTTTATACAATAGAGTTTATAGTGCAACTACTGCAAGTAAGGAAGTATTTATGTTGCTGAATGTTGCTAAATTGACAATATGGTAAGCTATATTAACATTTGGTGATTTTTAGCAAACGCTTTAATCTTATCTTAATCAGTCCGCTACGTAAATAAAAAACCGTGATGCGGAGTAATTTCAACATTGATTTATGTTTTTCTGATAGTTACGCTTACTTTTTTCGGGGCATAATTTTTTATGCATTCTTTATAAAACTCCGGTTATGGCAAAAACTAAAACAAAAACTCCTACAAAAAAACGCTCTGATGAAGAGCTGAACGATATTTCATCCAGCCAGGAACAAACCCCGCCAAAGGATGGTACTGCCAGCCAAAGAAGAAAAGAAAAGCTGGCGCAGGATGAATCATATATCGAATTACCTGATGTATCGGATATTCCCGGACAGGAAGGTATTGTAAACGCCGGCGTGCCCGGCGCCATGAAAGATACTACCGCCTCCTCCGATGACGAGGAAGGCATTCGCCAGGGAAAGGATATATTTAAAAATGATGACGACGAAGATGTAAAGATCGTGATGGGTACCGAAGCAGATGTAACGGAAGAAGACCTGGAAATGCTGGGCGATCCTGACCAGGACCAGGATATGAATGAAGATGAATTTATTGATAAGGAAGGATTGGATAATACCGATTTTGACGGTGACCCGTTAAATGAAGCCGCCGTAAGTGAAGTGAGTAGCGGCGACGATCTGGATGTTCCCGAGGAAAAGGAAGAAGATCCAAAAAAGACCGATGATGATGAAGAAAACGATTATTACAGCCTGGGCGGTCCCGATAATGATGAACTCAACGAGGGAAGAAAAGATGATGATGTTTAGGTAGTTTGTAACAATCCTTTAATAATTTGGTAATAAAGGTGAATCATACACCAATCGGTGATGTGGTTCACCTTTGTGTTTTTTTGCATCTTTGTATGGTAAATTACCCTGGTATTATGAAGTATTCTTTGTTGTTACTATTAAATCTGCTTTTTCTGACAGCTCTTTCGCAACCTGCCTCGCCCATCGTTATTCAAACAAAAAATGCCAGCCTGGTATTTACTGTTGGCAAAAACCACCGGGTGTATCAAAGTTACCTGGGATCGCAATTAGCCAATACGGAGTATGAGAAATTATCAGGCGGGCAGGAAGCCTATTTAACCGCCGGGATGGAAAACCTGTTTGAACCCGCCATCCGTGTAGTGCATGCCGATGGCAATCCTTCCCTTGAATTAACCTATGCCTCGCATACTGCCAGCCAACAAGGAAATGTGACCACTACCCGCATCATATTAAAAGATTCTGTTTACCCGGTTGAAGTGGTGTTGCAATACACGGCTTATTTTAATGAAGACGTTATTACCGCGAGTGCCACCATTCAACACCACGAAAAAAAGCCGGTGCGGCTTACACATTATGCTTCTACCATGTTGCACTTTAATGCAGATAAATACTGGTTAACCCAGTTTCATGGCGAATGGGCCCGCGAAGCGCAGCAGGTTGATGAACAATTAACCAATGGGGTAAAAAATATCGAGAGCAAACTGGGCACCCGGGCTGACTTTTACCAAACACCCACCTTTTTTCTTTCCCTCAACAACCCATCCACCGAAACCAGTGGCGAACTGATTGCCGGCACCCTGGCCTGGACGGGCAATTTTCAATTCACGTTTGAAGTAGATCAAAGGAATCAGTTGCGGGTGCGTCCGGGTATAAATCCCTATGCATCTGATTACACCCTGAAACCCGGTGAGCTGTTCACGACGCCTGATTTTATTTTCACTTATAGCAACCAGGGTAAGGGACAGGCCAGTCGCAACCTGCATCGCTGGGCGCGCAATTATGCCGTGTTGGATGGCAATGGTCCGCGTCTTACATTGTTAAATAACTGGGAAGCCACTTATTTTAACTTCAATGAAGATAAATTGGTTGAGTTATTCGATGGGGCCAAACAACTGGGCGTTGATATGTTCCTGTTGGATGATGGCTGGTTTGGCAATGCTTTCCCCCGGAACGACGACAAAGCCGGTCTGGGCGACTGGCAGGAAAATAAAACCAAACTGCCGAATGGCATTGGTCACCTGGTGAACGAAGCAGGTAAGAAGGGGATCAAATTCGGCATCTGGCTGGAACCGGAAATGGTAAATCCTAAAAGTGAATTGTATCAAAAACACCCCGACTGGATCCTAAGGTTGCCCAACCGCGCGGAAAACCTGTCACGCAATCAATTGGTGCTAGATTTAACCAACCCTGCTGTACAGAATTTTGTTTTCGGTATTGTAGACAGCCTGCTTACCAAAAACCCTGGCGTTGCGTATATCAAGTGGGATTGTAACCGTCCCATGTCGAATACGTACTCTCCTTATTTAAAAGAGAACCAATCGCATTTATTTATTGAATACACCCACAGCTTTTATAAAGTGCTGGACCGCATCCGCGCCAAATATCCGCACCTGCCCATTATGCTATGTTCCGGTGGTGGCGGACGCACCGATTACGGCGCGCTGAAATATTTCACCGAATTCTGGCCAAGCGACAATACCGATGGACTGGAACGCGTGTTTATTCAATGGGGCTACTCCTATTTCTTCCCGGCCAATACCATTGCGGCGCATATAACCAGCATGGGGAAAGGGCAATCGCTTAAATTCAGGACAGACGTGGCCATGTCGGCCAAACTGGGTTACGACATTCGCGTCAATGAGATGACACCGCAGGAATTGCAGTTCAGCCAGGAGTCGGTAAAAAATTACAAGCAACTGAGCGATGTCATTTGGTATGGCGATCTGTACCGCCTTATTTCGCCCTATGAGGAAAACCGTTCTGTATTGATGTATGTGAACGACCAAAAAAGCAAAGCCGTTCTTTTCAATTATAATTTAACTACCCGCCGCAAAGACCTTTTTACCAAAGTACAACTACAGGGCCTCGATCCTAAAAAGAACTACCGGTTCCGCGAGATCAACCTGTTCCCCGGCACTAAATCTACCAATCCTGATAATGATAAAGTGTTCACCGGTGAATACCTGATGACTATTGGTTTGAACCTTACACCTGGCAGGGTGTTGCCGTTAACAAGTAATATATATAGTCTGAACGGGGAATAGTGGGATGTGAAGTCTGAACTGGGATAATGGGATGTTTGGGATGGTGGGATATGGAATGATGAATTATTTCAAAAACGTAAATGGTCATATGAAAAGAATAATATTAATACTAAGCACTTTCATTTTCTTTATTTTCATTTCCTCAGCTCAAACCCCGGGCGTTCTTTTAATGGATGCCAACCGGCTGGTAAACATAAAGAAAAACATACAACAGCAGGATGCGCCTACCCTTCAACTGGTTACCGCATTGCGGAAACAGGCGGATGACTTATTAAAGATGAAACCGGTTTCGGTTATAGATAAAGCTTTTACGCCAACCAGTGGAGACAAGCATGATTATATGAGCCAGGCGCCCTATTTCTGGTACGACAGTTCAAAACCCAATGGCCTGCCTTATATGCGAAAAGATGGAGTGCGCAATCCTGAAATCAATAAAATAACAGACCATCGAAATTTAAGTGAGCTCGACAATGCTTGTAGAATGCTATCACTCGCCTGGTATTTAACCGGCGATGAAAAATATGCAGCCAAAGCCAGCGCCTTATTGCAGTACTGGTTTTTAAACGATGCTACAAAAATGAATCCCAACCTCAACTTTGCGCAGGCCATACCCGGCATTACCAATGGCAGAGGCATTGGCATTATTGAAACCATTTCATTGACCGGAATTGCCGATGCAGTCAATCTTTTAAAGGGATCGAAATCACTCTCCGATAAAGACAATAAATCAATACACGAATGGTATGCACAATACCTGAACTGGATGTTGACCAGTAAAAATGGAAATGAAGAGCATGCTGCCAAAAACAATCATGGCACCTGGTTTTACGCGCAGTCGATCGACTTCGCTTTATTCACCGGTAATACCGCCAAAGCAAAAGAACTGGTTGAAGAAAGTAAAAAAAGAATTGATTCACAAATTGATGCTGCCGGTAAAATGCAGCTGGAACTTGCCAGAACCAACGGGCTCGGCTACAGTACGTTTAACCTGCAGGCCTGGTTCAGGGTGGCCACACTGGCTCAACATACCGGCATCAACCTGTGGCAATATGTAAATCCACAGGGAGCCAGCATTCGCACTGCATTGGACTGGCTGCTACCTTTTGCACTTGGTCAAAAAACCTGGACTTACCAGCAAATTGGAGAATACAATAAGAGCAATCTTTACCCGCTGTTATCACAGGCGTTTGTTGTTTATAAAGATGCCAATTATGCTACACTGGCTGGGCAGGTGCAGCCGGATAAGGATGTTGTGGGGGCGTTGTTGTATGCCAACAATTTTTAACTTGTTTATTCCAGCCGAGGTTTCTTTTAGAGTAAGGAGTCAGTTATATTTTGATAATATTCGATAATACTATTTTAAACGATGACATTTTTAAAAACCCTCTGACGCGTCGGAGGGTTTTTAAATTATTTTTGACTCCAGTTCTTATACGGATTCTTCGCCAGGTTTGAGTTTGAGTATTTCTTTTCACTCGTTACTTCCTTCCCTACCCAACCGGGTAATGAGAATGATTCATCTTCAGACTCTAATTCTATTTCCGCCACCATCAACCCCTCGTTCTCGCCTAAAAACTCATCCACTTCCCACAGCTTGTTGTCATGAGTAATGAAGTATCTTATTTTGCTGACAACCGAATCGCAAAAGTCGTCCAGCAATTGTTGGGCATCAGCTACAGGGATGTTGTATTCAAACTCCGTCCGGGAGATGCCTACGGAAAGACCTTTTATGGTTAAGAATGCTGCTGTATCAGTAAGCCGCACACGGATCGTTTTCTCAGGATCTGATACTATATATCCCTGCCGGTAAAGTGATTGCTTTTCTTTTGTTACCTGGCTCCATTTTTCTTTATTGACCAGGAACTTTCTTTCTATCTCGATACCCATAACTAAAATTAATTGTATTAATTTTTCAACTCTTTCAGCTTCTTTACTGCCTCATTCCTGATCTCTTTGTCACCCAATTTTGCGGTAAGCTCAAAATATTTTATGGCGTTGAGTTTATCGCCTTTTCGTTCATACATGGTGGCGATGTTATTGAGCACGATCACGTCGCGGGGCATCAGCTTTTCTGCCTGTAACAATGATTGCAATGCTTTATCATACTCGCCCTGCAGGCCATAAGTGATGGCCAGGTTGGAAAGGCTTTCTACATGTTTGGGATAATATTTTAAAACTGTTTGGGCAATTGTACGCATTCTGTCTAACTGATCGTCACCTGCATTGTACAATTGCACTACATAGTCCTGAACGGTGCTTAGGAAAAATTTTTCGGGGTCTTTCACTTTTTTATTGTCTGCCCAGGTCCACTGGCTTTTTAACTGGTTCGACATTTCAATGGCAGTGACGATCTCATTGGTAAAGCGTTCATAGTTTTCGATCTGTCCCAGGGCATAGATCTTTCCCAGCCGCATGTCCAACCGTGTTGTATAGGTGTTTATTCCTTTATCGATGTAATGAAAGGCTTTATCCAACATGGCGCTGTCGTAGCCAAAGTCATCAGTGAGGTAACCAACCTGCGCACCGGTGCTGTCTGTTATGGCAAGCGATGAATTTTTGTTGCCTGTTTCTGATAAACGAACCATTTCCTGGCGGCTGGCGTGGAAGTAGTAATTGAAATAAGCCACGAATAATTCAGCATTGGTAGGGTCTGCCTGTTGCCAGTGTTGAAGCAATTGCCATTGAGCGGCTGTATCTTTTTCTTTTAACAACCGGCTGAAGGCTCCTTTATAATTTTGTGCAAAAGATTGACCAGCAAGGAGTACTAGTAATAACAGCACTATTTGTTTCGGCATTGGTGGGTGTTGGGGTGAGCCAAATCTACAAATAGCGGCTAAATAAGTATATTAATTTTTACCAACAGGTATTTTTTATCGATAAGTGATATTGATCGCTAATTATTTTTTGTTTTTGTACGAAAATGACATCCTACCAAATAGTTTCACCCTATTTCTATATAGAAACAATGCTCCGCTATATATTTTCACCCTGTTTCTATATAGAAACCATGCTTCACTATATATTTTCGTACCATTTCTATATAGAAACCATACAGAACTATATAATTTGATACTGTTTTCATACAAAAACGATACGCTACCAAATATTTTCACCCTATTTCTATATAGAAACCATGCTCCGCTATATATTTTCACCCTGTTTCTATATAGAAACCATGCTTCACTATATATTTTCATACCATTTCTATATAGAAATGGTACAGAATTATACAATTTCGACCCGTTTTTATATATAAAAATATAGCAGAATAGCTGATCCGATGTGATTTTAAACTAACAACAGCCTGATGTTCCGTCAATTAGATTTTACCTGCTCTTTTGAAGAAAGTAATGAATGGCGCAGATGGCATTGGCGCAGTGCCCGCTCCAATGCGTATCGAAGTTCCATTTAAAATCCCAAACCGC
>JAJKIL010000026.1 GCA_021154515.1 Niastella sp.
ATGATGACTGCCGATCCACGCCTGGTGCCCAATGCCAGGATATTACCACATATCTCTTACCAGGAAGCCATGGAGTTGTCGCACTTTGGCGCCAAGGTAATTTATCCGCCTACCATTCAACCGGTAATGAGTAAGAACATTCCGGTATGGATCAAGAACACTTTTGCACCGGAAGATCATGGAACCGTGATCGAGAACGATGTACATAAAAATGGAAATAACATCCGTGGTATTTCCAGCATCAATAAAATTGCCTTGCTGAGCCTGGAAGGAAGTGGGATGATAGGCATACCAGGTTTCTCACGCCGGTTGTTTGAATCATTAGCCAACGACTTTATAAATGTGATCCTGATTACCCAGGGTTCTTCAGAACACTCCATTTGTGTGGGTATTGATGAAGGCCTTGCCGAAAAAGCCAAACAGGCGGTAGATAAAACATTTGCTTACGAAATTGAAATGGGCCGCGTTGAACCCCTGCGGGTTGAAACAGGACTTGCCATTGTTGCCCTGGTTGGAGATAATATGAAAAGCCATCCCGGTATCAGTGGTAAAATGTTTGGGGCCATTGGCCGCAACGGGGTGAATATCCGCGCCATAGCACAAGGGTCGTCAGAAAGAAATATCTCAGCCGTGATAGCAGCAGCAGACGTTAAAAAAGCCATCAACGTATTACACGAAGATTTTTTTGAAACAACCTATAAACAAATAAACCTGTTCGTTGCCGGTACCGGTAATGTAGGCAGCAAATTGCTGGCCCAGTTAAAACAACAACAGCAATACCTGCAACAGAACATGCGCCTGCAGGTACGCATAGTAGGTATGGCCAACAGCAAAAAAATGGTTTTCAGCGATGAAGGCATCGAACTGGATAGCTGGCGCGAACACCTGCAACAGGGCGAAGCCAGCGATCTGGGTAAATTTGTGGAAACCGTTCATTCTAAAAACCTGCGTAACTCCGTTTTTGTAGACGTTACTGCCAATGAACATGTGGCGCAGGTGTATGACCAGCTGCTCGCCAAAAGCATTTCGGTGGTAGCCTGTAATAAAGTAGCCTGTTCATCGGCTTACCAGTATTACAAAAAACTGAAAGACCTGGCCCGTGAATACAATGCCTTCTTCCTGTTTGAAACAAACGTGGGAGCAGGTTTGCCGGTGATTGGCACCCTGAACGATCTGATGCGTAGTGGTGATGCGGTTACCCGTATTGAAGCGGTATTGAGCGGAACCCTGAACTTTGTATTCAATAATTATGATGGCACCCGCAGTTTTGCCGAGGTTGTAAAACAGGCGCAGGAGGAAGGATATACTGAACCCGATCCACGGTTAGACCTGAGTGGTACCGATGTAATGCGCAAGATCATGATCCTGGCCCGGGAAGCAGGGGAGCATCTTGAAATGGAAACTATTACCAACAATAGCTTTATGCCCGCTTCGTGTATGGTAGGCAGTGTAGATGATTTCTACAAAGAAATGGAAAAGCAGGAAAAGCATTTTAAAGAAATATACCAGCAGGCAGCCGCAGCAGGCAAGAAGCTGAAATTTGTAGCCAAGTTTGAAGGCGGCAAGGCATCCGTAGGTTTGCAGCATGTAGATTCACAATCTGATTTTTACCACCTGTATGGAAAGGATAACGTGGTATTGTTCTATACCAACCGTTATCCCGATCAACCCCTGGTAGTAAAAGGAGCTGGCGCCGGTGCCGAAGTAACTGCATCAGGTGTGTTTGCTGATATAATCCGTGCAGCGCATTAATATAGACAGGTCAAGCGAATCAAACTAGTTAAACGAATTACAATGGCAAAAGAATTAAAGGGCGTTCAGATCTTTGCACCGGCAACAGTGGCTAACCTGGTTTGTGGATTTGATGTGTTGGGCATGGCATTGCAACAACCGCAGGATGTAATGACCATGCGGTTGCGGGAAGAACCAGGTATTGTTATATCACATGCAGACGGTTATGATTTACCGGTAGAACCGGAAAAGAATGTAGCCGGCGCCTCCTTACTGGCTTTAATGGAGGAATATCCTGAGAAAGTAGGCTTTGAAGTAATTATAGATAAAAGAATAAAACCCGGCAGTGGATTGGGTTCCAGCGCTGCCAGTTCAGCGGGCGCCGTAGTAGGGGCCAACTATTTGCTGGGCAACCCGTTCACCAAAGAAGATCTTGTTCGTTTTGCCATGAACGGCGAAAAAGTAGCCTCGGGGGTAAAACATGCCGATAATATTGCGCCCTGTATTTATGGGGGCGTAACGCTTATTCAATCAATATTCCCTTTGAATATTGTTCAGTTGACGGCGCCACCGATGTATGTTACAGTGGTGCATCCGCAGATTGAAGTGCGTACTTCAGATGCCCGGCAGATCTTACGTAAGGAAGTGCAGTTGAAAGCAGCCATCAAACAATGGGGCAATATTGCCGGTTTGGTTGCCGGTTTTTTGAAGAATGATTATGATTTGATCGGCCGTTCGCTTGAAGATGTGATCATCGAACCCGTGCGCAGCATCCTCATCCCCGGTTTTGATGAGGTGAAAAAGAAAAGTAAAGACGCCGGTGCATTAGGTGGTGGTATTTCCGGTTCAGGCCCCTCTATTTTTATGCTGAGCAAGGAAGAGTATGTTGCCAAAGGTGTTGAGGATGTAATGATCGATGTATATACCAGGTTGGGCATAGAGTTTAAGACGTATGTGACGATGATTAATTATGAAGGAGCTAAGGTGGGGTTGATCAGTTGACGAGTTGATCAGTTGACGAGTTGACGAGTTGACGAGTTAACAAGTTGACAGGTTGACAAGTTGACTTGTTAACGTGAAAGAAGAAGATTATGAGTAATAAAGAGGAAGGTTGATAGGGTTGAAAGAGTTGACAGGGTTGATAATGGGGCGAAAGATGAAAAATAGTAGGGAATGTTACACCCTTGCGAACCATTTCTGCCTTCTGCCCTCTGCCAATTTCTCCATTGGTCATAGATTATTCACTATTCACGAATTAAGCATTACTAATGAAATATTATAGTTTAAATAAGCAATCCCCCGATGTAGATTTTAAAGAGGCCACCATAAAAGGACAGGCGCCTGATAAGGGATTGTATTTTCCGCATAGCATACCGGTACACGAAAAAGCTTTTTTTGAGAATATAGAGCAGTACAGCAATGAAGAGATCGCCTTTCGGCTTATACAGCCGTATGTAGCGGGAACTATTGCTGATGTCGCACTACAGGATATTGTAAAAGAAACCATCAATTTCCCCATCCCGCTGGTGCCGGTAAATGATCGTATCTCTTCACTGGAATTGTTTCATGGGCCAACGCTGGCGTTTAAAGATGTAGGCGCCCGTTTTATGAGCCGTTGTCTGGGCCATTTTGCCCATGAACACAGTGAGAAAGTAGTGGTGCTGGTAGCTACCTCAGGTGATACTGGTGGCGCAGTAGCACATGGTTTTTATGATGTGCCCGGGGTTGAAGTGGTGATCCTGTATCCATCGGGTAAAGTGAGTTCGGTGCAGGAAAAACAATTGACTACGTTAGGTAAAAATATCCATGCACTGGAAGTGACCGGCACCTTTGATGATTGCCAGCAAATGGTGAAACAGGCTTTTGTTGATGAGCAACTGACAAAAAAGATCTTCTTAACCTCGGCCAATTCTATTAATGTGGCGCGCTGGTTGCCACAGCAGTTCTATTATGTATTGGCCTGGAAGCAATGGGCCGATAAAAAGAACCCACCGGTGATCTCGGTGCCCAGCGGTAATTTTGGAAACATCTGTGCTGGGTTACTGGCCTATTGTTCCGGCTTACCTGTAAAGCATTTTATTGCGGCCTGTAACGCCAATGCAGTAGTGCCGTCGTATTTAGCTAATGGCGACTATCAACCGAAAAAAGCTATTGCTACTATCTCCAATGCAATGGATGTGGGCAACCCCAGCAATTTTGTACGCATATTAGAATTGTTCCATCATAAACTGGGCGATCTGCGTAAGGTGTTAACCGGTTACAGCATTTCAGACGATGAAACAAGAGCGGTGTTGAAAGAAGTGTATCAGCAATATAAATACCTGCCCGATCCGCATGGCGCTGTGGGCTACCTGGCTTTACAACGCTATTTACAACAACATACCGATGATAAAGGGATGTTCCTGGAAACTGCGCACCCGGTGAAGTTTTATGATGTAGTGGAGCAGGTTATTGGCGAAGTGGTGCCCGTGCCTGCAGCTATTCAGGATCAGCTTAAGCTGACGAAACAGAGCACACTGATTGCACCGGATTATAATGCGCTGAAAGAAACGTTGTTGAAGAAGTATTAGATCGCTTGTAGATAAGAAAGAAGCGGGAAGTAGGAAGTTCGCGAATTTCGTACTTCTTACCTCTTACTTCATAAAGTTAAAAAACGAAGAGGATGACTTTATTCAGACATCCGCTTCGTTTTTTATTCAGCTTCTAATTATACAATCCCCGCCAGTTCGAGGCTTTTCTTTTTTAATTTACGCACCTCCACATCTTCAATGACCGCTTCAGGCGCCAGAATGAGCGAGGTTTTATTTTCGCGCCACCAGCTGTTTTGAGCCAGTTCGGTAAAATGCAGCACACCCACCAGGTATTTGCGATCGGTTTCGGCATGCCATTCTTCTATCCATTCAAATTTCTCTTTGGGGATGTATTTCCAGTCATCGAAGCTTACATACACGCGAATGTAAAAGTCGTTGGTAAGCTCGTTGGGTGTATGGTGATACAGTTTCTTGTATTCGTATTTATATTGATAACGCAGGGCCGACAGATCGCTCAATACAGCTGAAGCGGTAGGGAAGCTACCTGCTCCTTTGCCATAAAAGAATTGTTTATCGGCAAAACCACTCTCGATCACCACGCCATTGTATTCGTTCTTTACAAATGCCAGGTGATCTTCGTGTTTAATAAATTGAGGTAATACAAAGGCGGCCACTTTTCCATTCTCCAGTTTCTTTGCCTGGGCTACCAGTTTAATATCGTTGTGTTTTTCAGCAGCTACAGAGGCATCGCCTGCATGAATATCCTGAATGCCGTTGAACACCAGGGCATCGGGTGGAACCACAATACCATAAGCGTGCGTAAGCAGGAAGTTCCATTTATTGGCGGCATCAAAACCTTCCACATCGAGCGTTGGATCGCTTTCAGCAAAACCTAATTGTTGCGCCAGTAACAAGGCCTGTTGAAAATCCAGCTTGTCTTCAAACATTTTGGTAAGAATGAAGTTGGTACTTCCGTTAACAATGGCTTTGATGGAGTGTAACAGGTCATTATCGTAATATTCTGCCAGGATGCGTATTACAGGGA
>JAJKIL010000027.1 GCA_021154515.1 Niastella sp.
AAAACCTTTCAGCCCTATACCGATCTGTTGTTGCACGATATGGGTCCAGGCTTGAATGATGGCTATACCGAAGGCTCGGCCCTGCCTGCCGAATGGCGCACGCCACCGTTATGGGGATTAGGTCTTTCGAAAAATTCGCAGGGCGGCCAATACTTCTTGCTGCACGACGGGCGGGCTACTACCATTGAAGATGCCATCAAATTGCATGGGGGCGAAGGACAGTCCAGCAATACCAACTTTCAAAAATTATCAGCCACCGATCAGGCATTGCTGATCAAATTCCTTGAATCATTGTAACCAACTATAAAATGAACCGCAGAGATTTTATTACAAATACGTGCGCTGCCTGTTTGAGCGCTACGGCTGTATCTACGTTATTGTCGTCCTGTTCCACTACCCGCTATACCAGTGGCACCATAGGCAAGGATGGCATTACCGTAAGCGCCGGGGAATTTAAGTTGAATAAAAAAGGCAAGGGCGGTTACCGGCCGTTCATCATTGTGCGAAATGAAAGTTTGAAATATCCGATTTATGTATATCGCTTTGGCGAAACCGAATACAGCGCCGTATGGATGCAATGCACCCACCAGGGGGCTGAGTTACAGGCATCCGGCGACCAGTTGCAATGTTCAGCCCATGGCAGTGAGTTCAACAACAAAGGAAAAGTGACCAATGGCCCGGCCGATAAAGACCTGCGCAGCTTTCCCGTTACGGTAAACAACAATGAATTATTTATCGACCTGAGAAAAGTATGAAAAAATATTACGTACTAATAGCGTTGCTGTGTTCTTCTGTGGTCTTGTTTGCCCAGATAGATCCTGCATTATTGCGGAACACCCCGACAGGTCAGGACGGGCTAAAAGATACCGGCGCCCTGAAGATGAATATGGACGCCATTTACAACCGTCCATTCTTACAATTAGGTAAACTGCCTGTTGCCCTCGGCGGATACGTGGAAGCCAATTATCAATACCTGAAAGAAAAGGGCATCAGCGAAGGACATCAGTTCCAGATGCGGCGGATGACGCTGTTTGTTTCCTCTTCTATTTACAAACGCATAAAATTCCTCAGTGAAATAGAATTTGAAGATGGCACCAAGGAGATCAATATAGAATTTGCCTCTGTTGATTTTGAATTGTCACCCTTGTTGAACTTTCGGGGTGGGGTAGTAATGAATCCCATTGGCGCGTTCAACCAAAATCATGACGGGCCCAAGTGGGAATTTATCGACCGGCCCATTTCCGCTACGCAAATGCTGCCTGCTACCTGGAGCAATGTGGGCTTTGGCATTTTTGGGAAGAAATATGTAAAGGATTGGGTGTATGCCTATGAGGCTTATTTTACCAATGGGTTCGACGATCAGATCATTAACAATGCAGAAGGCAAAACTTTTCTGCCGGCTTCCAAGACCAATGCCGAACGCTTTGAAGAAAGTTTTAATGGCAGTCCGCTTTTCACCGGTAAAGTGGCGGTAAAGAACCGGAAAATAGGCGAGCTGGGATTTTCGTATATGGGCGGCATTTATAATAAGTACCAGGAGGATGGATTGGTGCTTGACAAAAAAAGACCGGTGAATGTGTTTGCCGTTGATTTTAATACCACGCTGCCTTATTCAAAAACCTATATCAATGGCGAATGGGCCTGGGTGCGGGTAGATGTGCCGGATACGTATACGGAACAATATGGCCGCAAACAACAAGGCGGGTTTGTTGACCTGGTGCAGCCAGTTATCAAAAAGCCCATGATGGGTTTTGAAAACGCCGTGCTGAACGTGGCGCTGCGCCTGGAGTATGTGGATTGGAACAAAGGCTCCTTTAAATCGACCGGCGGCAAAATTGCAGACGATGTATTTGCCTTTGTGCCGGCCATCAGCTGGCGGCCGACGCCGCAAACGGTTATCAGGTTGAATTATCGCCATAACACGCAGCACGATATCCTGGGTAATCCACCGTCCAAAATGGCGGGTTTCCAGTTCGGGTTCTCCACCTATTTTTAATTGACGGAGTTGCCCCTATAGATTGTCGCAATACACCCCCGGTAAAACCAGTTTTCAGGCGTAGGTTTGTTCTATCAAATAAAAACAATCTATATGCGACGACTGGTTTTATTTATGCACGTAAGCCTTGATGGTTTTGTTACCGACCCCAACGGCGGCATGAGCTTTATAAAAGTAAATGATGAGATCTTTGACTACGCCGGCGACCGCACCCAGGTAGCCGATATGGCCTTATATGGCCGCGTTACTTATGAAATGATGGATGCCTACTGGCCATCGGCGCCCGATAAACCCAATGCCAGCAAACACGACATCGAGCATGGTACCTGGTACAACAAGGTTGATAAAGTAGTGTTGTCGAAAAGTATGAAAGGACAGCAGAAACCCAATACCATCATCATCAGTGAAGAAGTAGAACACCGGATAAAAGCATTGAAACAGCAGGCAGGCTCAGAGATCATTATCTTCGGCAGCCCCTCCGCTGCTCATTCCCTGATGCAATATGGATTGATCGATGAGTTCTGGTTATTTGTAAATCCTGTGTTGGTGGGCGGTGGCGGCATTCCTTTATTTAACAATACCCAACAAGCCGCTGAGTTGAAACTGGTGAAAAGCAAATCGTTTACTAATGGGGTGGTTTGTCTTCATTATGAGAAGGCTAACTAGTGGAAGACCCACCTTAGATCCATTTAGCCAGTTTCCGAAGACTTTCCAGGTTATATACAGGAGCAAACACATCAACATACGGCATTGCCGCCTTCATTCCGGCTACTTCCGGTTTGTAGGCTGCATAGCCGGCCAGCGGGTTTAACCAGATCACCTTTTTGGCCCTGGCGTGAATCCGGTGCATACTTTCTTTCAGCAGATCGATGTGGCCGGTATCCCAGCCATCGCTTAAGATAATGACAATGGTTTTGGAATCTATCAGTTTGTTGCCATAGCTGGTAATGAAGGTGTGCAACGATTCGCCGATGCGGGTGCCGCTATTCCAGCCTTCGTTTTGCGTACTGAGTAAGTCCAACGCTTCCTGAAAGTATTTTTGTTTCAGCAAAGGCGTTATACGTTGCAGCGACGTACTGAAAATAAATGTTTCCATCCGGGCGTACACCTGCTGAAAGGCGTACAGGAACTGTAACAGGAAGCTCGAATACAATTCCATTGATTTACTTACATCGCACAGCATTAACAGTTTTACCCGGTTGCGTTTTGGGCGGCGATGCATGATGTCGATCAGTTCGCCACCACGGCGCAGGTTCTTGCGCAAAGTTTGACGCAGATCTGGCAGATCGATCTTGTTCGATAATTCATACCGGCGATTGGCTTTGGCTGCCAGCCGGCGCGATAAACTCCGGATGGCTTTCATCAACTCTGCCACTTCATTGTCGGGAATGGCGGAAAAGTCTTTTTGCGAAAGTGATGCCTGTATGCTGTAGCTGGCGGTTTCTTCCGTTTCTTTTTTGGGATTGCCTTTTAACCAGGTATTGAGCGATGCAAATTGCGCTTCGGGGGTGGGGGACTTTTTCTTTTTTGATCCTTCTTTGCTTTTGGTATCTACTAATTTATCGAGTTGTTTCCAGTACTGGCGAAACAGGTTGTCAAACTCATCCAGGTTGGCCTTACTGCGACAGATAATCATTTTCAATAACAGGAAGAATGACTCCTGGCTGGTATAATCAAATTGCTGCAGCGATTTCAATATCAGGGTTTCTTCCTCAATGCCCACGGTAAAGCCGTATTGCCGCAGGTAGCGGGAGAATTGAACGATATTCTGTGATAGGGATGTTAATCTGATAATCATATTGCAAGAAGTAGGAAGTAAGAAGTAAGAATAACGAAATTCAAGCTTTTCATACTTCCTACATCTTACTTCGGATCCTTATTATTCGTTAACTACACTTTAGAAACAATACCTGTCTTTTCCATCAACTCATCTAATGATACCTGCACTTGCCTGGTATCCTGCCACTCTTTCAACACCACGCCCAGCGTTTGTTCAATGATGGTTTTATCGAGGTGATCGATGTGCAGTGCCGATAGGGCCATGGCCCAGTCGAGCGTTTCAGCCAGTCCGGGTGTTTTCTCCAGTTTCATTTTCCGCAATTCCTGCATGAACCGGGTGATCTGTTCGCTAAGCCGGGCATCGATGGCCGGGACTTTATTTTTTACGATCAGCCATTCTTTGTCAAAATCAGGATAATCGATATACAGGTATAAACACCGGCGACGCAGGGCTTCGCTTAATTCGCGGGTACGATTACCGGTTAGGATCACCTGTGGAATATAGGTGGCTTTAATGGTGCCTATTTCCGGGATGGTGATCTGCCAGTCGCTCAGCACTTCGAGTAAAAAGCTTTCAAACTCTTCATCGCTGCGGTCGACTTCGTCGATCAGTAAAACAGGTTTTTGTGTATGGGTGATAGCTTGTAACAGGGGGCGTTTCATCAGGAAGGGTTCGCTGAAGATGGTCCTTTCTTTTTCATCAATTGTGTGGGTGTCGTGTTCGGTCATTTTAAGATGGAGCAGTTGCCGCTGGTAATTCCATTCGTACAGGGCATGAGTTGCATCGAGCCCTTCGTAACATTGCAGCCGGATAAGATCGGTTTGCAGGGCATTGGCCATTACTTTGGCGATCTCTGTTTTGCCCACTCCGGCCGGACCTTCGATCAACAACGGCTTGTTCAATTGCAACGACAGGAACACCGACATGGCAACGGATCGGTCGGTGATGTATCCCTGCTGCTGAAGCATGGATTGAACCTCCGTGAGTTGAATTGTATTTGACATAAAAGTTACAGGTTGCATAAGAACCTAAATTACCCTTTCACTGCCAGCAATGCCTTGCGCAAGTAAACTTTCGCGAGGTGCCTGCGATAGGGTTCAGATGCGTAATTATCGCTCATTACATCAACCTGTTGTAACGCTGCCTGCATGGCTTTTTCAATGGAATCATCATCGATGGGTTTACCGCTTATGATGTGTTCTGCACCCGTATCCCGAAAAGCATGTTCAGCCACACCGGTAAACGCAATATTTGTTCTGCCATCGGCAAAACGCATAACGGCACAGGCGGCCAGCGCAAACCGCGAAGCAGGTTGCGCAAATTTTTGATAGGTGCTTTTGGTGCCTTCAGGTGGCATCGCAATACGAATGGCCGTGATGAGCTCGTTCGGTTCCAGCATGGTTGAAAAAAATCCGGTAAAGAATTCGGAGGCTTTGATATTTCTGCGGCCCTTGGGCCCCTGCATTTCAATAGTAGCATCGGCTGCCAATACCATGGCCGGCCAGTCTGCAGCCGGATCGGCATGCGCAAGACTGCCACCAATAGTACCATGATTACGTACCTGCATATCACCGATCATGGCCGCGCCTTCGGTAAAGAAAGGCAGGTGCGTTCTGATAAGCGGATGATACAGGATATCGGCATGCGTGGCGGCGGCACCGATCACAATTTCACCATCTTCTTCTTTAATATCTTTTAATGCGATGATACCGCCAATATCAACCAGCTTTCCCGGCCGGCTCAACAGCAGCTTCATAGCGGGTATCAAACTATGGCCACCGGCCAGTATTTGGGTATCGTCGTTCGATAAGGCCGCAATAGCCTCGTCTATAGTGCGTACTTTTTGGTAGTCAAATGCTACAGGTATCATATACTGCTTGTTTATTAGATTGGTGCAAATCGTGAAACGTCAAACGTGAAACGTGAAAGGGTTCGCGA
>JAJKIL010000028.1 GCA_021154515.1 Niastella sp.
ACCTACCTGGAAGAATGCATTACGCTTAATAAACTACGTTATGCCGATGAGGAAGTAACAGTAACGTTTGATCACCCCGGGCAAACCCCTGACGTCAGGATCGCACCGATGCTGTTTATTCCCTTTGTGGAAAATGCCTTTAAGCACGGTGTTGCCATAGGGCAAAAAGCGACCATCCACATTGCCATAGTTGTTTCCGGACAAAAGCTGATCTTTGATTGTGTCAATACGGATTATAGCTTTATCAAAAAAATGGAGATGGAAATAAGCGGCATCGGCCTGGAAAATGTAAAACGCAGGCTGGAGCTGGCTTATCCCGGTAAACACCAGTTGAGCATTAAGCATGAATCCGGTAAATTTATGGTTAACCTTGAAATCGATCTGTCATGATGACCTGTATAGCCATTGACGACGAACCAAAAGCGCTGGAGGTAATAGAACGGTATTGCCAAAAGATAGGATCAGTCAGCCTAAAGGCAACCTTTCGTGAACCGCTCAAGGCGATCGAGTTTCTGAACCGCGAAAAGATCGACCTGATCTTCCTCGATATCAATATGCCGGATATCAACGGTATGCAACTGCTGCAAACCCTGTCTCCCCGGCCCCTGATCATTTTCACTACCGCCTATAGTAAATACGCCGTGGAAAGTTATGAGCTGAACGCGGTGGATTATTTGCTGAAGCCGGCAACTTTTGAGCGTTTTCTTATGGCAATCAATAAAGCGGTAGCTGCATTGGCGTCAAAAAATACCACCGGTATGGATGAAGACGCTGCGGTGTGGATCAAAAGCGGGCCGCAGACCTACCGGGTTAAAATAAGCGACATACTATACCTGGAAAAGAACGGCAATTATCTTACCGTTCATCTGAAAGACGGGAATATACTGATCCGTGAAAATATGGCTGACATTTTTGACCTTGTACCGGCGGCGGATTTTATCCGGGTACATAAATCATATGTGGTGGGCATCAGGCATATCAGCATGATCGAAGTTCATCAGCTTATAATAAATGGTGCAAAGATCCCTATTGGCAGCACCTACCGCGACTCGCTCCGCGACCGGCTCGGTATCGGATAATCTCCTGGTCCTATCCGCTCAACAGATCATCAACAACCTGTTCTGTCCGGATCTTTCCTTTGGTGCACGGTGAAGACAGGGAGGAACCTGGCTTTCAGGATGATCAACCGCCAACCTCCATAGGTTACCAAGACCTAAGCTTATTGGACGAGCATCGGGTTCTGCTTGATAATGCAGATCAAAGAAATTTTCACTTAAGAATGATTCAAAACCTTCATCTTCCCCATGATATAGTTTTTTGAGTTCATCACGTATTGCTGGAATAAGTACTTTCTTTTTGCCTTGGGAATTTGGCAATATTTCACTCGACTCGCCATGGTAAGTGCATAAAAACGTATCGATTGGTATAGGAGAGCGATCTACATGAAAAGAATAAACATCGGTTGGGAAAAACGGATAGGTATTATCCCGATGATAGTAGCTGATCACATTAAGAATTGGCGATGCGCCATGAGCTGTCAATAGCTTCAAGTCATTTAAAAGAATGTCACGGGCAAGTTGCCCTTGTTCACTCAACTGAAGTTCACAAAGTTCCTCTTGTCCAATCGCCGTTATATTTCCGTTTAGCTCTACCTTGTTAACAATCTCAGAAAAATCACCTGGCAGTTTACGGGTCCAACAAATCGCATTAATTACTCCACTAAATGGCGTAGAAACAAGGTCTTGAAAATTCGTGACACAGTGAATTTGATGCTCAGCATGAGGTATATCTATCATAATAACTAATATAAATATAATATTTTTAACAACAAAGTATGGGAATAGTAGACCGTTATCAAGCCTATCTGCAGTGTATGAAACAGGTAAACAGATATTTTGTTTAACCGAATATACATTTGGAGTGTTGAAAACAATTCAAATAAATTTGTGGTATGGCTGATCGTGGATAAGGTCTCCTATCGTCAGGAATCACTGTGCTAGGATGAAGAAAGAAAATAAAACTATATGGACAATCGGGCATTCTACTCATTCCTTTGAGGAATTTGTATTGATGCTGCATTCTTTCAATATTAAATTGGTAGCGGATATAAGAAGTTATCCCGGGTCGCGAAAATTTCCACAATTCAATAAAGAAGCGTTGGAAATTTCTTTACCCCAAACCGACATCCAATACGTTCATTTGAAAGATCTTGGCGGACGGAGAAAAGCAGATCCTGATTCAAAGAATACGGCATGGAGGCATGCTGCCTTTCGGGGGTATGCTGATTATATGGAAACGAGTGCGTTTAAAGATGGAATAAAAGAACTAATAAAGAGTGCATTAAGCCAACAAACTGCTTATATGTGTTCCGAGGCAGTATGGTGGCGTTGTCATCGTTCTTTAATTTCTGATTATCTAAAGGCACAGGGTTGGAAAGTCATGCACATAATGAGTATCAGTAAAGCAGTAGAACATCCTTACACAGCGCCTGCAAGAATTATAAATGGGAAGTTGACTTATAGTATGTTCTGATTTTTGGTCAATAAGTGCTATTGGGGTTCAGGAAAACGATGCCATCTTTGATAATTGTCTTGCCTGCCCGAAAGTTTTTATAATCGTCAAAAGGACTTTGGTCCCAAATAAGGAGATCTGCTTTCTTTCCCTTTTCAATCGAACCATACCGATTGTCTAAGCCCAAAGCCGTTGCTCCGTTGATGGTTGAGATCTGCAGAATGTCGGGGATGGTAAAGCCATATTCTGCTAACAGCAGTTGTTCAGAAATGAATGCCTTGCCGCCACTTGGCCAATCTGTGCCTATGCGAAGAATGATTCCTTTGTTGAATAATTGTTTAACATAGCCCATTAACAATTTGAAGTTCTCTTTACACCTGGCTACTTGCTCCGGGGTTAATGAGGTGTCCGTTTTGGTGTTGTTGGTAAAATAGGTTAACCCGGCAAATTGCTCCGCAATCAAATGGAACCCCGTAGAAAAGGTTGTCTTGCTGTTTGCCAATTTGCTTATCAAGGTATCCATCGCTGCTTCCTTTTTGTCATGAATAAAACGAAACATCTCCAGCCGTTCTACAAACTTCCCGATCGGAAGGTTCATCGTGCCCGGCGGATAATACTTTTGCATTTCGGAATTAAAATCCTTGTCCTCCTTTTGCAAATGCAACACGCTGTTGGCCAATGTTAAGATATGTTCATAGTTGCGCAACCCAATATCGAGTGTTGAATCGATAAACATGATATTTTGATCTATATGCCCATAGACTTTCATTCCCAGGCTATCAGCCGTTTTAAAAGCAGCTTCGAATTCCGGTCTTCGCAGTTTCCAATAAAGCTTGATATGCCTTAGACCCAATCCGTAATAGTCGATCACCTTTTGTTTTGCAGCGGCCGGGGATTCCACCATGCTGTGGTTACTGTATGGTTTACGTCCTTCATTTGAAATCAGGGCGCCGCCAACTGTGTAGACATCCATATACTCTGGTCTGGGATCCGTTTGCCAACCAAGAACCGGTGGCAACCATTTTTCTGATTGCCCCATGATCATGGCAGCCGTTACACCGTAAGGAAGATAAGTGTCCGAGAGTCGCTTGCGATACAGTTCCAAAGAGTCCTTTGCAAAAGTTTCAGGCAATGCACCATAGGATCGATAAACATCAGTGGGATGAATATGCGTGTCAATAAAACCAGGTGTGACGAGTTTACCCCTGGCATCAATGGTTTTCGTAGCAGCATAGTTCTTCTTTTTGGTAGTGACCTGGATAATAATACCATCTTTAACGAGGATCGTTTGGTTAGCGGATAGCAACCCGGTTCTGGTGTCAAAGAGGTTTGCGTTCCTGATAACGAGGTCCATTTTTTCTGTCTGCCCAAAAGAGTTATGAGTGACCAAAAAGGCCAACGTAAACATAAGTAATTTCATCATTGTGAATCATTGTTTGTGCGTTTTTGGGAACTTTGTTTCCTTATCCGGCTAAGCGTTTCCCGTGACACACCAAGGAAGGAAGCAATCATATGCAACGGTATGCGGTCGTATATCATAGGACATGACCTGATAAAGTTGTCGTATTTCTCTTCCGCCGTCTCACTAATATTGCTAAGGATCCTGGTTTGCTGTACTTCATAGTTTTTACAATCCAGTTTCTCTATTAATTTTTTAAAGCGGGGGATCGTTTCGATCAAGAAATCAAACTTTTCCTTTTTTATCATTAACAATTCACCATCTTCAAGTGCATCAATGTTATATTTGGAAGGAAGACCCGATTGATAACTGGCATAATCACTTATCCACCAGTTTTCTATTGCAAACCTCATAACATGCTCTTCACCATCTTTGCCTACGCTGTACAGGCGAAAGCAACCTTTAACGACAAAGCTATTGTAATAGCTGACATCGCCTTCCTGTAATAAATATTGACGCTTGCGAATTTTCTTCGGGATAGTCACTTCTTCGACCAGGCTCAATTCATCATTGGTCAGGTCGCCTTTTTCAATCAGATACGTCGCTAAAGAAGGGAACATTTTAAATAACTTTTATCAAAGTTATCTAAAAATTCTTTCTTGTACACCGGCCATGCCTAAACTCAACGGTATTGAAAAACAACAGTAACATGCCCGGAAACTGGAACAGGCATATTACTGTTGCCTGGTTGTTATTTCATCTGAATGATATTGGTGAGACCGCCATCGGCGAGTATTTCGGTGGCGAGCAGGAAAGATGAATCGTCAGACGCCAGGAATGCGGCAGCTTTTCCCAAATCAGACGGCAGCCCCAGCCTCCCTAAAGGTGTCAGGTCTTTCCAAATTTGTTTAACCTGCTCAACCTGTTCCTGCGGTACAATTTTACCAAATACAGGTGTATCAATTGAACCGGGAGAAAGCGTATTGACCCTGATCTTTCTTGCTAACAGATCCAGCGATAATCCTTTAGCTAATGATACAACAGCCGCTTTAGCTGCACTGTATACCGTCATTCCCGGAGCTGCACGATGTGCGGCACTTGATCCGATGAGAATAATTGAGGCTCCATCATGTAAGTATGGAAGCGCTTTTTGCACGGTAAAGTAAACGCTTTTCAAATTCAGATCCATATACTTATCATAATTGTCTTCTGTGACCTCAGCAATGCCGGCCATCGGGCTGCCATCTACAATGCCACCGGCATTGACTACCAGCGTATCTATTTTGCCGAATCGATCAAATGTCTCCCTGAATATCCGTTCCAGGTCATCCATGTTCGTTACATCTGCCTGGATGCCTACGAAACCTGCTCCCAGCGCTGCAACCGATCTGTCGAGTGTTTCCTGATTTCTGCCTGTTATTGTACCGATCGCACCTTCATTTTTAAATGCCGCTGCAATGCCAAATCCAATGCCGCTGTTCCCTCCGGTAACTACGGCTACCTTGTTTTTTAATTTCATTTTGTATGATTGTATTACAAGGTAAAGGTGAGCTGTTTCAGGGGTTGGCAACAAGGACATTTGACAGAAAATATAGGTGATAAATGTCACGTAATTAAAAAGACCGTCTCCTGTATTTGTAAAAATATGGAGACGGTCTAATTATTGAAAAAGTTCCTTATCTGATCACCAGCACGGTTCCTTTCTTTTCGATCGTTGTACCAGCTGATGTTTTAATTACAATAGTATACACATAGGCGCCTGACATAGGCGGGCTGCCACCCATGGTGCCATTCCAGCCGGCTAGAATATCACTCGTTTCAAATACCTTACCGCCGTAACGGTTAAAGATCGTCATATGAAAAGATCGCGGTACATCGGCAGTAACCACCCGGAATAAGTCGTTATGCCCATCGCCGTTGGGTGTAAAGGCATCGGGTATATTATATCCCAGACAGCTTATGGCCGGCTTCAGTGAAATTTGCGCTGTAGCAGTGCAGCCATTATTATCGGTACCGGTAACGGTATAGAGCACATCGGTTTTCAGTGCTGCCACAGGACTGTTACTAACTGCATCAGATAACCCGGTTGCGGGGCTCCACTGGTATGTAGCAGCGCCGGTTGCATTCAGCGTAACAGAACTGCCTGCACAAAGCGGGCCGGTTACGGGACTGATACTAACGGGTGGAGGCGCGTTAACGGTTACCGTAACAATTTCACGGGCACTTTCGCAACCACTCGATTGGCTAACATAATAAGTTATGGTTCCTGCGGTAGCGGTAGAAGGCGTTGGTGCTACAGCGTCGCCGGTTCCGCCCACAGCGGTAGTATACCAAAGTAAATTGCTTCCTGAGGCTGTTAAAACTACAGCCGCATCGTTCTGGCAATACGTAGGTGACGTAACTGTTGGCGCAGCAGGTTGACTGTTGATGGTAACTGTTATGGGCGTTCGTGCACTTTCGCAACTGCCCGCCGGAGTTTGGGTCACATACCAGTTGGTGGTACCAGCCGAAGCCGTTGAAGGAACCGGGGCGGTTGAAACACCGGTGCCATTGGTGGCCACTGTATACCAAAGCAGGTTGCTACCGGTTGCTGTTAATGCGGTAGCAGTAGTGTTCTGACAATAAGTTGGAGAGCTGGCTGTTGG
>JAJKIL010000029.1 GCA_021154515.1 Niastella sp.
CGGTTCATACTTAAACCGTACCACGGCGCTTTTCTCTTCGCTCGACGACAGGTGCAGCTGATAGCGTTTTCGGCCGGCTGTTATAACCATCAGCGAGGTATTGGGGGGAATGCGGCCCAGGTTATCGGCATACATCATCAGCTCATATTCGGTATTGGGAAAGGCTGTTATATTCAATACCAGCGGTTTGTTGGTAAGTCGTTTTTTGTACAACAGCAGGGTATTGTTAAGAAATACGGTTACCGTATCATCATCGATCTCGGCATTGTCGTACAATTCAATTTTTATAAAGGAAGTATCAACAGCAAGCGTTTGTACCAGGTCTTTTTCCCGGTTTTTCAATTTCAGGTTCTTTTGTAATCTGGCCAGGGTATCGTTCTGGTATACATCAATTGGGAAGATGGATTTGGCTACCCGTGCCAGGGAGATTTTACCAGGCTGGCAATTGTTGTTATTGCCCATTTCATGACCGCGCCATTCGCCCCGCAACGTTTCGTTGCCTTCGCCATTCTTTGTAAAAGTAAGATCGTAGGTTTTTATACAGGGGATACAGCTATCAGGAACATTATATTGCAATACAGAATGCTCAATGATCACCATGCGTTTGGTAAGCGGGTTAAACTTGCCGGTAAAGTTTATTTTGGTGTACCGCTCGTTGTCGTAACTGTATACGTTACCAATAAACGAGTTGTTTTGCATATAAATTATATGCAGTTCCGTTGAATATTCGGGAAAGCAACCACCAGTATTTTGAGTTCTTATTCCACCCCATACCCCCGTTAACAGTTGCGCCTGACCAGCCCCGGTTAACCCAAGCAAGAGGAGTAACAGCAAAAAACGCATGCTCCAATTTTAATGGAATATAACAACTTAAAGTGCAACGGAACGTACCGCTTATATAATCCCATGAAACCTGTAAAATGTCTTACTTCTCGTATTTAAAAATGATCACTGCATTCTTTTGTTCGGTAGAAGTAATGCGCACCTCGTACTGTTGTTTACCTGCTTTTACTACCATGAGCGAAGTATTGGGTGGAATTTCGCCCAGGTTTTCGGCCACCATTACCAGTTCATGATAGTTTATATTTTCATCGAGGGTTATAGTGAGCGGTATGGCTTTTTCGGTAAGCCGTTTCTTTGACAGCACCAGCTTTTTATCAACGTAAACCGAAATGGTATCGTTATCAACCGTACCGTTGTCGTAAATATTTATCTCCACCTGGTTGGCGTTGGTGGTAATGGTTTTTACCAATTCATTTTCCCTGCTGGCCAGCACTTTAGGCACCGGTATGGTAGTCGGCGGCACTTTTACAACTACCTTCTTCATACTATCAACATCCACAATTTTTACATTGGGTTTTGTTTCGGCAGGCGTTTTTACAATGGCTTTATTATCCGGTTTGGTAGTAATAGCTTTGGTAGTAACCGGTTTTTTAGTCACTGTAGACTTTTGCGGATTGGTTTTAGGCGTTGTTTTTACAATAGCCGGTTTATTGGCAATGGTGTCAACCTTTTTAATCTCCGGCTTTTTTTCTGCAGGTTTTTGCTTTTCCTTCTCCTTGTTCGCCAGGAAGGGTTCTTCGTAAAAATCGGAGGTGGTTACCTTGCGCAGAAAAACGGTGCCGCGGCCACAGTTGGTTGAATCCTTTGTATTATAGCTGATGTAGTTCCCTTCCAGGAACTCTTCATCATTTTCTTTGGAATATTTCAGGAACAGGGTCATCACACAGGCATCGCTGCCGCCCGACATCCGCACTTCCACAATTTTCAGTTCTTCCAGCATTACCTGGTGAGTGGCAGGGTTCACGGTTCCCTGGCAGGTGGCCTTCCCGTAAAACACCGTGGTGAGGTAGGAATAGGTTACACCCTTGAATTTTTTATTATTCTGATCTATCTGTACTTCAAACTTATAACGCTCATCATTACCCAATAGATCCATCAGGCGCCCTTGCTGGCCTACCGGAGTTCTTTTAAAATTTCCCCGCCAGATGCCGGTCAGTTCCTGGGCATGGCCACAAAAACTGATTCCCAAAAACAAAAAAAGTAAAACTGATTTCATCTGAAAATATCTATTGATTTTTGGCCAGATGGAACTTACCATGGCAAAATTTTCATTACCCTGTGTGCTATAATGAAAATTTTGCCATGTACGTTTCATCTGAATTTGTTATTTTCTTTGGCCAGCAGCAACCACCTTTTATCTGTAATTGCCGGGTTTTCCCGGTTTTACCGCCCTTTACCGTCGGCCGCCTTTCTGTCACCCGGCAAATTACTTAATAATTAGTTTCTTACGATACACATCGTAAATGGTGGTCTGCAAATTGTTCGTTAAATTTGCCGTTCTTCCGGAATTACGAGACCAATGGTAAGGGATTGTATAACCGGTCACAAAAAAGGAAGTGATAAAATGATAAAAATTACTTTCCCGGATGGAAATGTACGGGAATATAAAGAAGGAACCACAGGGTTGGAAATAGCGAAGTCAATCAGTGAAGGATTGGCCCGAAAAGTATTGGCCGCAAAAGTAAACGGTGAGGTGTGGGATGCCACACGCCCCATTTACACCGATTCTACCCTTAATTTATTGACCTGGGACGACAAAGATGGTAAAAAAACCTTCTGGCACTCTTCTGCCCACCTGATGGCAGAGGCGGTGGAAAGCTTGTTCCCCGGCGTAAAATTCTGGGTGGGTCCCGCCCTTGACAGCCAGGCAGGATTTTATTATGATATGGACCTGGGCGACCGCAAGCTCACGGAAGAAGACCTGCTGAAGCTGGAAAAGAAAATGAACGAACTGGCCAAACAAAACAACAGCTACGTTCGTAAAGAAATGCCCAAGGCTGAAGCCGTTCAATATTTCACCGAAAAAGGTGATGAATATAAACTGGATCTGCTGAGCAACCTCACCGATGGGGAGATCACCTTTTACACTCAGGGTGGTTTTACCGATCTGTGCCGGGGGCCGCATATTCCATCCACCGCCCCCATAAAAGCCATTAAGCTCACCAGCATTGCCGGCGCTTACTGGAAAGGCGACAGCAATAACAAACAGCTTACCCGGGTTTATGGCGTTACATTCCCTTCGCAAAAGGAACTGGATGAGTATGTGACCATGCTGGAAGATGCGAAGAAAAGGGATCATCGTAAACTGGGTAAGGAATTGGGAATTTTCACCATGGATGATGATGTGGGTCCAGGCCTGCCTTTATGGATGCCCAACGGAACCATCATTATAGAGGAGCTGGAAAAACTGGCCAAGGAAACCGAACAGCATGCCGGCTATAAAAGGGTAGTGACCCCGCATATTGCCAAAGAAAGCATGTACCTCACCAGCGGTCACCTGCCGTATTACCAGGACAGTATGTTCCCGCCCATGGAGCTGGATGGAACAAAATATTACCTGAAGGCCATGAACTGCCCGCATCACCACAAAATATTTGGGGCGGAACCCAGAAGCTATAAGGATCTGCCATTGCGACTGGCCGAGTACGGTACCTGTTACCGGTACGAGCAGAGTGGAGAGTTGTTCGGACTGATGCGTGTACGTTGTTTACATATGAACGACGCACACATCTATTGCACCCGCGAACAGTTTGCTACCGAGTTCAAGGCTGTGAACGACATGTACCAGAAATATTTCAAAATATTCGGTATCGACAAATATGTGATGCGTTTGTCACTGCACGAACCATCAAAACTGGGGCAGAAATATGTTAACGAACCCGAACTGTGGAAGGAGACCGAGGAAATGGTTCGCCAGGTATTGATAGAATCGAATATACCTTATGTAGAGATCCCGGATGAAGCCGCTTTTTATGGCCCCAAGATCGATGTACAGATCTGGAGCGTGATAGGCCGTGAATTTACGCTGGCCACCAACCAGGTTGACTTTGCCCAGGGCCGCCGGTTTAAGCTGGAATATACCAATAAGGAAAACTCAGCAGATACCCCATTGATCATTCACCGGGCACCATTAGGCACCCATGAGCGGTTCATTGGCTTTTTGCTGGAGCACTATGCTGGTAAATTCCCGCTGTGGCTGGCACCGGTTCAGGTAAAGATCTTACCCATTAGTGACAAGTTTTTACCGTATGCAAATAGTGTATTAGAATCCCTGAAAAATGCAGATATTCGTGCTGAAGTGGATGACCGGAACGAGAAAATTGGCAAAAAGATCCGCGATACCGAACTCATGAAAGTGCCGTACATGCTGGTTGTTGGCGAAAAAGAGATGAATGAGAACCAGGTGGCTATACGCAGACAGGGTAAGGGCGATCTGGGGTCAAAAGGTGTTGAGGTATTCATCAGCGAGGCCAAAGCCGAGATCAAAGAACGCCGGGGTGAATAATATTGTGTTTTGACAATTCTATAGTTTTCATAACTTAGAGTCAGAACATTTTGATCCGTAATAAAATTTGAAAACAAAATCAACATTCAAAAACCGGTAATTCAGTAATAACACTGGTTACCAAGAACTAAAAATTGTTTAACTAAAAGATTTAAATGGCATTTCCACCGCGACAACCGAGAGGTAATTTCAATCCCCGATTTAAGAAGGAACAACAACAGGAACATCGCACCAATAACATGATTCGCGTACCACAGGTACGTTTGGTTGGCGATAATGTAGAAGTAGGAGTTTACACTATCCAGGAGGCGCTGAAGATGGCGCAGGAGCAACAGCTCGACCTGGTTGAAATTTCACCACAGGCTGACCCGCCCGTTTGTAAAATCATTGATTATAATAAATTCCTGTACGAGAAGAAGAAGAAGGAAAAAGAGATGAAGGCCAAAAGTAAAACGGCCGAGGTAAAAGAGATCCGTTTTACGCCTGGTACAGATGATCATGACTTTGATTTTAAAGCACGCCACGCCGAAAGCTTTTTAAAAGAAGGCAATAAAGTAAAGGCGTATGTGCAGTTTAAAGGCCGCGCCATTATGTTCAAAGAACGGGGTGAGCTGGTATTGTTGAAATTTGCAGAACGCCTGGCAGAAGTAGGGCAGCCCGAAGGCTTACCCAAACTGGAAGGCAAACGCATGCTGATGATCATTTCGCCTAAGACCAATAAGAAGAAGAAAGAAGGGGCTTAGGTCAATAATAAGATTGAAACGTTATCGAAAGAGCATTCTGCTTCAGCGGGATGCTCTTTTATATTAAGAAGAGGGTTGATCAGTTAACGAGTTAACCAGTTAACCAGGTCTTAAATCCCGGTCTTGTTAACTTGTCAACCCTATCAACTTGTCAACTATTAACTAATATCCTGAAAATAAGCACCTTAGCAATAGAGCATTTTTAAAGATTCCTTTTGCCTGTATTAAGAAAAAACATACCTTTGCGCTCCATTTTAGGTTTTACTGGTTTATAAGCCGTAAGACAAACATTGCCCACATGGCCCAAAAAGTTTCCCGTCAGTTCGGGAGCGCCAGCAGGGTATCACCGCAAAAGGTAGTTAACATGCCAAAGGTTAAAACAAACTCCAGTGCCAAAAAAAGATTTAAAGTAACTGGCACCGGCAAGATCACGCATCAGAAGTCCTTCAAACGTCACATCCTTACTAAAAAGTCTAATCGCCGCAAACGTAACCTGAACAAGGATGGCGTGGTGCACAAGTCAAACGTAGACTTTGTAAAGCGCTTGCTGAGATTGAAGTAAACTGTTCCTTTTAACCAATTTTCGAATTTTCAAATTATTTAAGATATGCCTCGTTCAGTAAACGCCGTAGCCTCCCGTGCACGCCGCAAAAGGATTCTGAAAGCTGCCAAGGGTTATTATGGCAAACGTAAAAACGTATATACCGTTGCGAAAAACGTAATGGAAAAAGGTCTGCAATATAAATATGTAGGCCGCAAACTGAAGAAAAGAGAATACCGCGCCCTGTGGATCGCCCGTATTAACGCGGCCGTTCGCGCTGAAGGCTTAACGTATTCTGAGTTCATTCACAAACTGAACCTGAAAGGTATTGGTTTGGATCGTAAGATCCTGGCTGATCTGGCTATGAACGAGCCGGAAACCTTCAAAAATCTGGTTGCTTCTGTAAAATAAGCTTACAAAGCTTCAAATATATCGAACCCCGCATTCTAAAGAGTGCGGGGTTCTTTTTTGGGGTAACGAAAAGATAACATGCTATCGTCAATCCTGAAACGTGAAAGAACTTGGAACTAAGAACTGGTAACCAGAAATCAACACAATACCGGCAATTTTAATCCGCCCATAATTTTTATTTGAAAAAATCATCAAACTATTACTTTTGTGCAATAATTTTTTTGTTTCGGGTACAAATTTTTCTGACAATTAAAATTCACGACCATCAGCAACCTGAACCAGTTCATGAATAACTCGTACACCGACCTGGTGAACCAGACCTTTAACTTTCCCCAGGAAGGGTTCGATGTAAAAGACAATTATCTGCAGTTTAACGGGCTCGACCTGAAAGCGCTGATCGACAAGTACGGCACGCCCATGAAATTGACCTACCTTCCCAAGATCGGTATGCAGATAAAGAAGGCAAAAAAGATGTTCGCCAATGCCATCAAAAAGCATAAATATGAAGGTGAATACAACTATTGCTACTGCACCAAAAGCTCTCACTTCTCATTTGTAGTGGAAGAGGCGTTGAAACACGACATTCACCTGGAAACATCATTCTCCTACGACATCGAGATCATTAAAAAGTTGTACGATCGTAAAAAGATCACCAAGGACACCTTTATCATTTGTAACGGGTACAAGCAAAAGAGCTATACCAGCCGTATAGCCAACCTGCTGAATACGGGTTTCAAAAATGTAATTCCCATCCTCGATAACAGGGAAGAATTACAGCATTATAAAAAAACGGTAAAAGGGCCCTTCAAACTCGGTATCAGGGTGGCAGCGGAAGAAGAACCCACCTTTCCGTTCTATACCTCCCGCCTGGGCTTCAGAGCAAGGGATGTACTGGAATTTTACGTTGACAAAATAGAAGGCAATGAAGAGCGTTTCCAGTTAAAGATGCTCCATATCTTCCTGAACAAGGGGATCAAGGACGACATCTACTACTGGTCTGAGTTGAACAAGGTGATAAACCTGTATTGCCAGTTGAAGAAGATCTGCCCCGAGCTGGATTCCATAAACATTGGCGGCGGCTTCCCCATCAAGCACTCACTGGGTTTTGAGTACGACTACCAGTTTATGATCAATGAAATTGTAGGCAATATTAAAAAGGCCTGCAAAAAGAATAACGTGCCCATGCCGCACATCTTCACCGAATTTGGCAGCTATACCGTAGGGGAGAGCATGGCGCATATTTACAGTGTTATAGGTCAAAAAGTGCAGAACGACCGCGAGATCTGGTATATGATCGATTCTTCCTTCATCACTACCTTACCCGACACCTGGGGTATTGGGGAGAAATTCCTGATGCTGCCGATAAATAAGTGGGACCAGGAGTACCAGCGCGTGGTGCTGGGCGGTATCACCTGCGACAGTCACGACTATTACGACTCGGAAGAACACATCAATGAGGTGTTCCTGCCTAAGATCAATAACGGCGAACCGCTGTATCTGGGTTTCTTCCATACCGGCGCTTACCAGGACCAGATCAGTGGTTATGGCGGTATTAAACACTGCCTTATTCCATCGCCCAAACACATTATTGTGGGGCACGATAAAAATGGTAAACTGGTTGACTGGGTATATGCCAAAGAACAGTCGGCCCAAAGTATGTTGAAGATCTTAGGGTATTAGAAAAGATCCTGATAATTGACCACATGAAACGATTTGCGATTTTATTTACTGTAGTGCTGGCCTTAACCTCAACCGTACAGGCCCAAACAACCGAAGACTCGGTGAAAACCACCATCAACCGGTTGTTTGAAGGCATGAAGAATGCAGATACCGTACTGTTGAAATCGGCTTTTACCGATGATCCCATACTACAAACCGTTGCCACCAATAAAAAGAAACAGGTCTATATTAAAAGCGACAAGTTTAAAGACTTTGTAAAGTTTATTGGTGACCAAAAAGTAGGGGAGGCCGACGAACGGGTTGAATTTGAGACCATCCGTATCGATGGCCCGCTCGCAATGGTATGGGCTCCGTATCAGTTCTATTACAAAGGAAAATTCCACCACTGCGGGGTAAATTCCTTTCAACTGGTTTGGATCGATAATACCTGGAAGATCCAGTATTTGATAGATACGCGGAGAAAGGACTGTGGAAATACTAAAAAAGACTAAATACAGTTGACCAGTTAACTTGTTAACTGGTCAACTTTTCAACTGGTCAACTGATCAACTACCTCTTCAACCTGTATTTCTTCATCACCTTTTTGCTGTTGAAATATTCATTCAATTCCTTTTCGCTCATTCCGCTGGTAATTTCAACGGGAATATCAACCAGCTGCACCTGCGCCTGTTTTAACTCTTCTTTCAGTTTGGCGGTTTTCCTGGCAATGTCAGGATCGCGTTCACCAACAATCGCATTGTCGCTTACCATATATTCCAGCCGTTTAACCGTTGAGCGGATCTGTGAGGCCTGGTTTTGTTCCGTAACCTTTTGCGGGGCTACAGCTTCTTTCACCGGCACCAGTGAAACACCCACACTTGGCATTACTTTACCAATATCACTGGGTTTGGAAGAGGATGCCAGGATACTGCCGGTTAACGCAGTAGCAGAACCGGTAATATCAAAAGTGGTACGCGTACCCTTGGTCCTTTTCACTCCTTTATCTATTTGCAGAAAGGTATATTTTAACCGTAAAATATAGCTGTTGATCACATTCACCGTCAGTTTATAATCTTCTACCGACAAGGGATAGTTCAATGCATCCTTTACAACGATCTTAACCTGGGCCGTATCGCGAATACCAAACTTATTGGAACCCACAAAGCTCAGGACAACAGTTCTTTCCTTACCGGGATCCGATTCCTTTACAAAATCAAAAGACGGCGACCACACAAAATCATCGTCGCATTTTTTTACAAGCGTAGCGCCCCGCACCGGCATGTTGGCAAAAAAGGTAATTGTTTCAATAGGAAAGTTCCCATTTTCACATTGTATTTTAAACGCAACAGTATCCCCTTCATCGACCGTTAAGGTTGACCCAACAGTAGGTTTAACCTTCGATGGAATGATATCGGTATTATAGAAGGTGATATAAAAAGCGGTATCAACGTGATCGTTGGGCATTTCCAGGTTCTGTACGCCCACACTCACGCGGTACTGATAGTCGTATTTCAGTTTGCCGGAAAGAAAATAGGATTTCTCCGCCTTGAAGGTTAACAAACCGTTATCCTTATTGATACGCAGGCCCACAGGCGGGTTGCGCAGGAACCAGTAGTATTTCGACTGGTCCTTATTTATCTCCAGCTTGTAAGCCAGTGAAGAGTCAACGTGTAGATTAAATGACGGGTTGAGGTTCTTGATCCGCAAAGCTACCTCGGCGGAATCAATAACAAAAGGTAACGAGTCAACATGTTTATGACTATAAAGTAACGAGTCAACATGTTTATGACTATGATATGCGCTATCTACAGACGGCCGCTCCTGAGCAGAAATCATCCCTACGCCTGAAAATATACATAGCACGATCAATACCAACGTCTTTCGGATACAGAAGGTAAGTGCTCTCATGGGGGCCGAAGTTAGTGCAAAAGACAAAAAAAACCATCCACCAAACGGCGGATGGCCTTTTAAACCAAAACCAACTGCTTATGAAACCAAAACTTTAATATTTCTTTTACTATTATTATTGAACAAATACCTGTTTAGGTGTTTCTTTTACCTGTTCTTTTTTAGGCAGGAAAAGCTTCAGAATGCCATTATCGTATTTAGCCTCAATAGCATCCGCATTTACCTGCTCGGCTATTGTAAAGCTGCGTTTAAAGCTTTTACGGCTGAACTCGCGGCGAATGGACTTCTGACCTTCCAATTTGTTTTCGTCTTTTTTATCATAGCTGATCGTTAATAAACCTTTATCAACGTTCACTTTAATTTCTTCTTTACTGATCCCTGGTACACTTACTTCCAGTTGAAAACCTTCAGCAGTTTCGTCAATGTTAACAGGCGCCAGGTTAATGCCGCTGTATCCTTCATTCCATAAACCGGGAATTGAATTAAAGAAATCATCAACTACAGAATCGAATGATTTTCTTGCGGGATGATGCAGTCTTACTGTCATAATTATAAATTTTATTGTTTTTTAAATTTCGTTGTACGTCTACCTATTTTTCAAACACTGTACCATTGCAAAAAATGGCCAAAAATCAGTCAGGATTGACAGAAAACGGGCAAACCATACAGACATAATAGCAGTCACAACCATTTACGGCTGACATAAATTCCGATACCGGGTATAAATGAACCTTTTTACGTAGTTTTGCGTTTCAATTAAAAATATAAGAATGTATCC
>JAJKIL010000030.1 GCA_021154515.1 Niastella sp.
CGGCTACAATAACATACTTCGGGTTGCCGGTATTGCCGCTTATAATTTCAATGATCAGGAAATTAATCAGCAGATCGAGTCCGAAAACACCGAGCATAATGGTGATGGCATATTTCCAGAAATCTGAAGAAACGGGCATGAACCACAATACGGCGCACTCGGTGATAACAAGCGTGAGGTATGTTTTGAAATGGCTGGAAATGCGTTCCTGGAATTTTTGATAGAACCTGGTATACCGGTGTTTGACCAGGTATTCCACCAGGCACCATAGAAAAACAAATATCGATAAGGTGATCAACTCGCCCTTTGAGTATTTGAAATCCCTGAAAAAGTAGTGGGCGATAGGTAAAATAAAAAAGAGGGGGAGCAGGTCTATCGCCACGAAGGGGATATCCTGTTTTATTTTTTGACCAGGCATGGCCGTAAGCTTTTAAAGATTAATAGAACGATTGTTTACCAACAAATACCTTCATAATTGGCTAATTCCTCCAGTTCATGAATTCTGGCCAGATCAATTATCGCCGTTTTCTCTTTCAGCAGATGGCGGTAGGTTTTTGCGTCGAAATTTTTATGACTTATTATCACCACATCGTTTTCAGAAATGGCGGTTTCCAGATTATAGGTGAGGTGCTCTGATAAATGCGGTAACCGTTCATTGATGTAAGCTTTGTTGGCGCCGATGAGTGTCGACAACCGGACGTATTCATCATAAATAGTGACATGATATCCTTTCCCGATCAGCGTTTCTGCCAGTTCAACAAATGGACTGAACCGAAGGTCATCTGTTCCTTCTTTAAAACTCAATCCTACCAGGCAAATGTTTTTCTTGCCCGTACCGCTTATTAATTCAAAAGCTTTTTTCTTGTGTTGCTCGTTGCTGGAGTTTATCATGGCCAGCACCGGGGTGTCCAGGTAATTATCGTGGCCCATTGTCACCAGCCCCTTAAGGTCTTTAGGCAGGCACGAACCGCCATACACAAATCCCGGTTTCATATAAGCCGGTGAAATATTCAGCCTGGTGTCTTTGCAAAACAGGTCCATCACTTTAAACGGATCGATGGTGAGCGCCTTGCAAATGGTTCCTATTTCATTGGTGAACGCGATCTTCAATGCATGAAAGGAGTTGTTCACATACTTGATGATCTCGGCTACTTTCACATCCGTTATTTCAATGGGCGCTTCGAGGCAACTGTATATGGAAGCCACCTGCTCCATGGCATAGGTATTATCGCCACCAATTACCGTAACTGAGGGGTGATAATAATCATGCACCGCAGAGCCCTCGCGTAAAAATTCCGGGTTCGATACCACTGAAAAATGTTCGCCTCTTTTCCTGCCTGAAGATTCTTCAATGAGCTTGCCATAGCGGTAGTTGGTGCCCGGCACCACGGTGCTTCGGATAACCACGGTGTGAAAACTTTCTTTTGTTTTCAGTGCTTTGCCTATTTGTTCGGCCGTTTTGAAAATGTAAGAAAGATCCAGGTGTCCGTGTAAAGAAGGCGGGGTGCCTACACAAATAATACTAATGTCAGAATTGTGCACTGCTTCCTCCGGGCATTCGGTAGCTGAAATACGGCCGCTTTCAAAGCCTTCGCGGATGATGTTGCTAATGTCTTTTTCAATGATGGTAGGTTTGCCCTGGTTGATGAGATCAACCTTGAAACTGCTTACATCTACACCAATCACATCATGCCCGTTTTTGGCGAGGCATCCAAGACTAACGCATCCGACATACCCTAGTCCAAAAATTGAAATTGTCATAGTACTTACGATTTATAGCGATTGATCTGCTCTTTCATGAATGCTGTCATATCATCCCATTGATCGAGCAATTTGTTTCTAACCCGGGTTTGGTTTTCCACATCGAATTTTTTCTGCAACGTTTTGTTTATAAATGTCAAAGCAGTTTCAGCTGGTAAATGTTCCAGCATACCTGATTGCATCAACAGATCATTCGCCTTCATATTCCTGATTCCACAGTATACGCTGGGCACTCCCAGCATGGCGCCTTCTCTTGCCATACTGTCGCCAGATGAGATCATCATTCTGGAATAATAGATCAGAGAGTGAATGTCCTCAACCGGTTCCTGCAAAATGGTCCAGTGTTTCGGATACCTGCCGGCCATGCTCTTATCTTCGAGTGATAAAATAACTTTTGTGTTTGCCTGTATCTGGCCGGCAAAAGAACCCACGATCCCATCCTGCTGGTTATAGTAGTTAAATGATTTATTACTGACCTCTCTTATGAAAATGTAGTCATACGGGGTAAGCCCGTGTTTAGCCGGGATGTCTTCCGCCGGGTGAAACCGTTTCGGGCTCAGGTAACTCCATTCTTTTAAACAATTAAAAACCGATACTTTATGGTTCTTTTTAACAATGGGTGGAAAGAACAATTGGGTAGACAGGCTGGCATTGATCTGGTTGACCTGTTTCCGCTCAGGATCATCATAAAACTGGATGATCGGAATTCCGGCAATTTTGCAGGCCAATGCCAGTGGTATACTGCTTGCTGCCACACATATATTATAGTTCTCTTTTTTGATCAGGTCTAAAAAAGCCAGCGTGCGTTTTATATTGCCATTCCAGAGAATCGACCAGCGGGTACCGTGGCTGCTGCCCACGGGAACTAATTGAAAATTTGGGTATTCTCTTTTTATTATGTTGGGTAGCTTTCCTCTTTGCAAATAACAGATGGTTACGTCCCAGTTTTCTTCCTGCAACTCATTGGTGAGTCCTTTGAATAAATTCAGCTGGGCGGGATGTTTGATGTCAAAAAGGATTTTCATACCTGTTGTACTACATGTCTAATTTCTGAATGCGGTCTTCTCCAAAGAACAGGTCGTTGAACCAGTTCTTATCTTTTTTTGGTTGTGCAGTTTTCTTATGCGCCAGTTTCTGCATCATCGGTTGCCAAACTCCCGTCATGCGGCAAATGTTTTCTGCATGGGATGCGCCTTCTAAAAAGCCAAACCTGGGAATGGTAAAACTTTCACTCAGCAACGCCGGGGTTAAATATTTTGGTTGTGAAGAGAATGCCAGCCGGTAATTCAATGTTTTCAGGACCTTGATTTCGCGCCGGCTGTAATCACCATTGGGGTAAGCAAAATAAGCCACCTCTTTTCCTGTCCATGACTCCAGCTTCTGCCGTGACCCCTTTAATTCTTCATACACCTGCATTTCGGGACAGTTGATCAATATCGGGTGTGTTTGGGTATGAGAGCCAATCGTGATATAAGGCGACCTGGCCGCCATTTTAACCTGCTCAACCGTCATGGCGTCGCGGCCGGGATAAATCATCTGCTTAATTTCCTGTAGTATATTAACCCGTTCTTCTTCCGGTATTTTTTTCAACTCTTGTTTTGAAAAGCTGGTCAGTCCCTGCCGCTTTGCCTGGGTTACATACGACCACCAGTAGGCGCCTTCTTCAGCCGGGGTGGTGGAAACAAAAATGGTTACCGGCACTTCGTTGCTGATAGCCACTTCCACTACATTGGTTAGATTGGTTTGCCAGCCATCGTCAACGGAGAGCAATACCGCTCCTTTTGGAAAAGGTATTTCACCGTTTATGATTTTTTCGAGATCATGGGGACTTATAAATTTGAAGCCTTTTTTCCTGAACCACCTGATCGTGAATTCAAATTCATCCTTTGCCGGCTTGTGAAAATAAAGGGAAAGGATACATTCTGTATCCAGTGCTTTTTGGGTTGCCTGTTTTACCCGCCCGGTGAGGATAAGGGCATTCGCTGCCAAATGCGCAAGCACATTTCTGAGGTTTTTTTTCATGTTCATACCACTTAGGGGTCGTTAATCAATTTTATATTGTTGTTTCTGTTCTGGCTGGGTTAACATGGCTTTTAGGAACGCTGGAATACTCGTAAGGTCCCAGGATTGATCTTTTATATACGTCAACGATCCGCCTGGCAACGGTATCCATATCGAGCCCAAGGTCAATAATGCGTTGCCTGCCGTTGGTTCTGCCAGTAAGCCTGGTTTCATGTAATGCCATATGGATCTTTTCTGCAAATTCCCTGGGATCAAAAGAAGCCAGGTAGCATCCGGGGGTATTGCCTAACACCCATTTTACATCCCCAACGTCTGTTGATACAATAGGGCAGTTGCAGGCCATCGCTTCTTTAATTACGTTCGGTGAACCTTCCATAAAAGAGGGAAATACCAATACATCCGCTTCATTCAAATACCAGGGAATTTCTTCATGCGATACCGGGTATGGAGAGATCAGTTCTGCATACTCCATTCCTGGTTGTTGAAGGGCTGCCTGCGCCAAAGCGAAATTCTTTCCGGTTTTGGTTCTGCTACCAAGGAATAATACTTTCTTTTTTCCATTGGAAGCCAAATGCCCATCGCGTTCGTCCGGTGACAGTGGTTTGAATTTTTCAAGATCTACGCCATTGGGAATAATGAATGATTGCTGCTTGCGGTAAACCGATGCGGAGATATTGGCAGATTTGGAAATAATGGCGCTAACGAAAGGCTGTATCAGCCAGGTAAGAAAGGAAGATAATTTACTTTTCAGCACAACCTTGTTTTTCCCCTTGTATTCGCCATTGGCGTCGGTGCCCATTAGTGACAATACAACGGGTATTTTTCTTCCGGCGCCAATGAGTGCTGTCCAGCCGCAATAAGTGAAGTGTGCATGAATAAGATCATATTGTTTTTCCTGCAGGAACCTGCGAAGCCTGAAGCCGGCTTTTATATAACCCAACAATCCTTTACCAACAACGGGGAAATAGTCAACGGCTACACCTTCACTTTTCAACGACTCGCCCTGGTCTTTAATAAAGGGCACTATGCCGAAATTTTTATTGTTGCCGCTGCAAACAAAAAGCACTTTCATAAAGTCAAATTATCAGGGTAATATAATACTGGGTTTACCTTTTTTTAGTTCTTCCCCGGCTAAAACATCCTCGTAGGTTTGTACAAACGCGTTTCCCATCCGGTCGAGTAAAAAGAATGCTTCAATGATCTTTAGGCCTGCTTTTCCAAACGCGGTACATTTTTCGGGGTTATCTATCAAACCGCAGATCAGTTCGATAATTTCTTTTTCCGTTTCATGCGTGAGCAGATAACCGTTCACCTGGTGATGCACTATCTCTTTGGTGCCGCCGGCATCATTGGCAATAACAGGTTTGGCCAGGCTCATATATTCAATGATGGAATTTGAGATCCCTTCTCCATTTATTTTATCTGAAAAAAGCACCCCGATGGTACAACTGTTCACCAAAGCTTCCACCTCATTAATTCTTCCCGTGAGCACTATCCTTGAGTTCAGTTTAGCCAGTTCGTGGTATGGTTCAACCTGTGAGTCAGTAAAGTCGCCTACTGCAACAAAGGTGATATCATCCCTGGTGCCGGTAATTTGTTCGGCAATGGAGAAAAATAACGGATAATCTTTTTTGTTCGAAAAGCTGGCAACCATTACCACTGCATATGGCGTTTTGATACCATGTTTTAATTTTATTGCCTCCGGGGCAGCGAGGTTTTCGAAACGAGAAAAATTCAAGCCATTATAAATTACTTTAGATTTTCTTTCCGGCGGCCTGAATGCAATCAACCCCGCCTGTGAGTTGGCAATAATGATTTTTGAAAAAC
>JAJKIL010000031.1 GCA_021154515.1 Niastella sp.
AAAAGCCCATGGAAAAATGGTGAGCATACCGGCTATCAGTACCAGGCGGCCCAGATTATTCAATACCTGTACTTTTTGCAGAGGTATTATATCCTGCCTGAGTTTGAATACAACTTCCAGCAGCGTTCCTGAAAGACCGGCAACAAAGGCGGGTACCAGAGAAACAAAGATGAGGGCCGACATACTCCAGGAATAACCGTGGCGGAAAAAAAGGAACAATAATGCCGGCAAGGCGATCAACAGACTTACCAGGGCAAATTTTTTTCTAAGTTCAAATCCTGTGGCCAACACGGCGCCCAGTTTGTCATTGTCATCCCACACTTTGGCTGCCTGCGCCATTACGCCCGTAGATACGCCGCTGTCGGCCAGTAAGATCATCGTTGCCAACATGGTGTTGGCAAGTGTATAAAGGGCATATTCATGGGTAGGTAACAACCGGATCACAAAAACGCCACCAATAAAACTCATCGTTTGTAAAAGCGTCTGGGCAATAGCACTGATTGAAACAAGCCTGCTCCACTTTAATAATTTAGCATATCTGGGATGGTGATTTAGTTGCAGTGCGATCTTTTTCATACGGCCAGTTTCTTGTTGTAGCCATTCTTTTTATGAAAGCTAAAACCATGTTTGCCGTTTTTGCCATGGTTGTAATCATATGCTTTATAGTTTTCATAACCCGGTCCGTATTTAGCGCCTGATCTGATATCGTTGAATACTATACATAAATTGGAAAACCTGCCTGTTTTATATATTTCATTAATATTATCCAGCTGTCTTTTCAGCGTGTGATCCTGGCGAATTACATATATAACCACATCAGCGTATCTGCCAAGAATAAACGCATCGGTAACCAGGCTAACCGGCGCCGTATCGATAACTATGTATTGATATTGTTGCTTTAATGTTTCAATGAACTGGAGTAGTTTTTCACTGAGCAGCAGATCTGCAACATTAAGCGGCGTTTTGCCGGCAGCATAAATATGCAGGTTTGTCATATCCGCCACCACATGCTGTATTTCATTGATGCTGGTTATTTCTCCGCTGAGGTATTCAGACAACCCTGTTTGGTTACCCTGGCCAATCATTTTAAAAATGGCGGGCATCCGCATATCAAATTCAAGCAGGGCCACCTTGTTGCCGGGAGCAGCCAGTACTGCCGCGAGGTTGAGACTTGTAAATGATTTCCCTTCACTGGTGACTGATGAGGTGGTAAGAATCACCTGGCTTTTTCCGGTTTCCCCGATAAATGAAATATTTGTACGCAACAGCCGGAATTGCTCGGCGATGAGGTTACGTGATTGTACAACGATACCGGGATTTTTAGAAGACCGGATATGTGACAATTCGCCAATGATGGGAATTTGAGTTCTCGATGTAATATCGCTTTTCCTCATGATCTTATCATTCAACATATCGCGCAGGCGGATGATACCAATCGGTATCAGGAGCCCGAAAGCAATTGAATAGAGTTGGATGTTCCTTTGATTAGGTGATACCGGTCCATACCCTTTTGCTTTGTCGATCTGCCTGTAAATAGATACATTGGATAAACTGGCGGAAATGGAATTTTCCTCCCTTTTTTGCAATAGATATAAGTAGAGTCCTTCTGTTATGCTTTGTTTTCTTTTAATTTCCTGCATTACTCTTTCCTTATGAGGCAGCGCTGAAAGGAACTGCCTGTTTTGCGCGTTCTTTTGCGTTAGTTTGCTTTCCTGGAACTGCAGGTTTTTTGTTATGTTCTGAAGATTTTCCAGAATGCTGCCCCTTAAGCTGTTTAACTGGTTATTCAGGTCTTTCAGTGCTAAACTGTTGGGCGCCGCTGATGGTGCGAGCCTTTCCTTTTGTAACTGCAGTTCATTGTAATTGACGATAAGTGTAGCCAGCGTTGGGTCGTTAATGCCAAGGCTGGATGGAACCAGTTTACCCTTTGTGTCGACACTGTTAAAGTAATCCTGGATCATTTTTACAACACCCTGCTGTACCATTATTTCGGTTATGCTTTTTGAAACATCGCTTTCGTTTTCAAATCCCAGGGCTGACTGGCTGGTTACATTTACGATCTCGTTGTTTCCCCGGTAGTTTTCCAGGGTTCCTTCCACGCCACTTAATTCGTTGGATACAATGGCCAGCCTGTCGTCGATGAACCGGGTGGTTTTTTCAGCGATCGAGTTTTTATCTTCGAGATAGGACAGGTCAAATTCCCTGCACACGGCATTCAGAATATCCTGCCCGCGTTTAAGGTTTTCAGACACTATTTCCAGTTTTATAATGGAAGTCTTTTTATCGAGAACGTCTACTGATAAATTATCTTCAAAAGCCTGGGCAGCCTCCTTTACAGGAGCCCAGCTAATCATGTATTTGCCGGTTACATTTTTTACGGGCTGGTTGTGCGATAAGGAAAACAATTTGCCTTGTATGGTAAATGACCGGTCCCAGAAAAAGTGAATGGCGGCTTTATTTTGATCATTTCCATACTCAAGCGTGCCGCCTGTATTGTTGATGTTAGAAAGCGTTAAGTCAACAGGTGAGGGGTTGGCGCTATCGGCATCAAATAAAAGTGCTAACTGAAAAGGAACATCTTTATACAGATCGATCTTTCTTATTTTAGCCAGTTTGTAATAAGAGAAGTTAAAGTTGTTCTTTGCCGTTACTTTTTCCATGAGCCCGGTGGAAGTCAACAGTTGAATTTCGTTGTCGAGATTGTTGGGCCTTGAGCCGCCTTCGAGTGCCGTTCGGATCAGATCTTCGGTATTACGGGTGCCACCGTTGTTTTGATCTCCTTTAACGAGTATAAGCGTGCTGGCCCTGTACACGGGTGTGGCATAGCGGATATACATAAACCCCATTGCTATGCAAATAATAAGTGATAGGAGAAAGAGGGGCCAGTAGGCGAGATACCGGCGAAAATGTTCCTTTAGCGTAAAGCTGCTGCTTTTATCGGTCCCAAACAGATTGTTAACACTTTCTGTCATATAAGTTGTATGGTTGTTAGAATGCGTATTCGGCATAGCCTGCTATTACTTTTTGAATGGAAAGGAAATTTTCAGCATATGCCCTTGCATTTTTATTGATATGTGCATTGTCGTTATTCAATGTGCGTTCAATGGCGGCCAGTAATTCACTTCTGTTATCGGGCTCAACCAGTACGCCCATCTTATTGGATTCTACAAGCTGGTATAAGCTTGAATTTTTGTTTGCAGTAATAATGGAAACGCCTCCAACGGATAAAATAGTGGTTAGCTTGGAAGGCATTACCAGGTCGCTGGCGTTGGATTTTTGCAGAACCAGGTGAATGTCGGCCATATTCAGAAAGTGATTCAGTTTGTGGGGCGGCTGCAATTGGAGGAATACTACATTTTTAAGTGAGAGTGTTTTCTGCAGCGTATGCAAAGCGTCCCGGTATGGTCCCGAACCACAGATAACAAATTTCAGGTTATTGAAGTGTTCCAGTGACTTGGCAATGTGGATGATGTTTTCAAGTCCCTGTTTTTCTCCGATAGCTCCTGAATACAATACGATCTTATCGGTAGGAGCGAAGTTAAACTCTTTCTTCAGCGTGGCCCTTTCATCAAGCGGAAAATATATGGAGGTGTCTACCCAGTTGGGGTACAGCACAACGTCTTTATTGCATTTACCGTTTATTTTTTTGATCATGCCCGGCGAAATACTGCTTATAATGTCGGCATTTCTGAGAATATATTTTTCCGCTTGCAATAGCAGGTAGATGACCTTGCGTGATTTGATCATATTAAGGTCTCTTGCGCAGTCTATTTGCAGGTCCTGGATGTGGTACAGGAATTTTGCGCCCTTTAACTTTTTATATAGAATACCCAGCAATCCTAATTGAAAACACGGCGCTACAACGATCACCAGGTCATATTTTTTTTTGAATAGCAGGCACGCCGCCAATAAAAAGAAGGCTGACAGGCAGAATGTAAGATCGAGCAGCATGCGTGCTTTGCCGGTAGGCCGGTTCGGGATATACTGAGGACAGCGGTACACCTGTATGGCGGGGCTTGCCAGGTCGCCCTCTGCATATTTCACTTCTTTTGTAAACCATATTGGTTTTTGGGTATAAGGTTGCTGTACCTTCCATTGCGGGTAATAGGGGTAAGAAGTTATTACGGTGCAATAATGACCTTCTCTTGCCAGCATATCGATCATTTCGCCATTGTATTTCCCTATGCCGATCGGTTCGGGATAATAATTCCCCCCTATAAATAAGATCCTTTTAGAATGCATTTCTTTCTCCTTTTACAACATTGAAAACAGTAAGAATGATGATCCTGAAATCCAGCCACAGACTCCAGTTCTCTATATACCAGATATCGTGTTCCACCCTTTTCTGCATGTGTAATACCGTTTTTGTTTCACCTCTGAAACCGTTTACCTGCGCCCAGCCGGTAATGCCGGGTTTTATGAAGTGGCGAACCATGTATTCGTTCAGCAATCCCGAATACATTTCTGTGTGTTTCAGCATGTGTGGCCGGGGGCCAACAACTGACATGCTGCCGGCAAGCGTATTGAAGAATTGAGGCAGTTCATCGATGTTCGTTTTCCGTAAAAACCTGCCCAGGCGGGTAAAGCGCGTGTCGTTCTTCGTAACCTGCGTGTTATCGGCATCATTATTTACATGCAGGCTTCTGAATTTATAACAGTGAAAAGGACGGTTGTTTTTTCCTGACCGTATTTGTACAAAAAAGACGGGACCTTTTGAGTCAAGTTTAATAAATATGGCCAGTATGGGCACCAGCCACGACAGCAACAAAATGATAATGATCAGGCTGAATACGATATCAAACAACCGTTTTTTTATCTGGCCTGCCACATCCTGTAAAGGTTCGGGACGCAGCGATAAAATGGGAATATCATCCAGGTAATTAAAGTGAAGGGTTCTGTTTACAAACAACTTTAAATTGGGCACAAACAAAAAGCGGATAAAGTTTTTTTCTGCGGTTTGTGCCAGATCATAGATCATGGGGTTTGTTTCGGGAGCGATCGTACAATATATTTCCGTCACTTTATTGGAGATGGCATAATGCAGGCAATCGCGTAAATGGCCGATAATGGGAAAATTCGATAGTTCCTGCACCGTTTTGTAATCTTCAAAATAGCCTTTCACGGAAATATTCGTAGTATGAGAAATAAAGTGAGACACCAGCTGTTTGGATACATCATTATAACCCAGCAGGATGATATTGCGGTCGAACCGGTGACTGTGTACAAAATATCCTGCTCCCCAGATAAAAAAAGCGCGGCTCAGGGTGAGCGCCAACGCCAGGCCTGAAAAACTTAGAATAATAAATAACCTGGAATAATCGTATTTAAACAGAAAGATAAACAGCAATACCAGCAGTGTAAACAAGGTGAATGCCTGTGCTGTTTTCTTTGAAAATCTTTCAAAGTTCAATTGCTGGTCATAAATATACAGCGCGGTAATGTAAGAGCAACCAAGCCACGCCAGGTTCATTATTATAAGAAGGAAAATGTATTTAAACCCGTCTGCGGCCAGTGAAGGATAAATGAAAAAGATCAGTAATTGCACACCGTTCAGGGCGCATAGATCCATGAAAGAAAAGATGATCCTGAACAGATTGGTATAACGTCTGAACATAAAAAACAGCAGGCTGTTATCCTCCGGCTCCTTTTAGATCAATATTCAATTTGTTTCGAAAGCAACTTTCCCGGTGCGGACCTGTATTTTTCAATATCTGCTTCCATCATTTCTTTCACCAGCATGTCAAGGTTGTAATTGGGTTCCCAGCCAAGCTTTTGTTTCGCTTTTGAAGGATCGCCTATAAGTATATCAACTTCGGTAGGTCTGAAATAAGAAGGGTCAACAGCTACCACCACCTGTCCTATTGGGATGTCGAATTCTTCATGCTGGCAATTCACAACAATTCCTTTTTCATGAATGCCCTTGCCTGTAAATGTTATTGTTATACCTGCTTCCCGGAAAGCCATGCGTACAAATTCGCGTACAGGGGTAGTGATACCGGTAGCTATTACATAATCTTCAGGTTCGTCCTGTTGCAGTATTCTCCACATAGCGTCCACATAGTCTTTTGCATGGCCCCAATCCCTTTGTGCATCGAGGTTGCCGAGGTAGAGGCATTTCTGCATGCCGAGCACAATAGCTGCAACACCTCTTGTTATTTTCCTGGTTACGAATGTTTCCCCACGTAATGGACTTTCATGATTGAACAGGATCCCGTTGCAGGCAAACAGGCCATATGCTTCCCGGTAATTAACAGTGATCCAGTAAGCATATAATTTAGCCACCGCGTAAGGGCTTCTGGGATAAAAAGGTGTTGTTTCGCTTTGCGGGATCTCCTGCACCTTGCCATACAATTCTGAACTTGAAGCCTGGTAAATGCGTGTCTTCTTTTCCATTCCAAGGATGCGAATGGCCTCCAGTAAACGCAAAGTACCTATCCCATCGGTGCTGGCAGTATACTCCGGGGTATCGAAGCTTACTTTAACATGGCTCATGGCGCCCAGGTTGTAGATTTCATCAGGTTGGGTTTCCTGTACAATGCGAATGAGGTTCGTACTGTCCGACATATCGCCGTAATGCAATTTAAGGCAGGCCTTGTTCTCATGTGGATCTACATATAAATGATTGATCCGGTCAGTATTTATAAGTGATGAGCGCCGCTTGACGCCATGTACCAGGTAGCCTTTCTTCAGGAGTAATTCTGCCAGGTATGCGCCGTCCTGTCCGGTAATGCCAGTGATTAATGCAGTTTTCATCAAATGATTTTTTCGGTGTTTAGCGTTCAGGCTACAGGGTTTCTATAGGCCGCCCTGTATTCACTGACGTTGATTTTTTTGAGAACGGTAATGTTGGTCTTTTCGATCTCAGCCAGCAGCCGGTAGCCAAGTGAAGGAAGATAGACCTTTACGGAGCTGTTATTTATTTCTATCACATCCCCTTCCTGACCGCCTAAAAGCCCACCCGTTATAAGGACTCTGTCATTAAGATTGACTGCTGCTTTTTCCAGTTTTACATTTTTGTATTCCCCCAGGAATTTCCGGATGGTTTCAATCTCTTCATCTTTGATCACTGCGGGGCTGCCCAGCCAGTATACAAAGTTGATGATACCTTCGGCTTGTTGGATCTGATGATGTTCGTTAGGAGAAGTATTTACAAATACATATGAAGTGAACAATGGTTCTTCCATTAACTTCTTTCTGTCTGACCATTGTTTTTGTACTTTGTTCAACGGGCAGTAAGTTTCAATTTTTCTTGCCGTTAATATTTGTGATACCTTCTTTTCCCATTTCGGCCGCGTATAAACAGCATACCATTTCTTTGTTGTGATCATACCGCAAAAAATTTAGTTAGAAGTTACTTGATACAGATAGCAGGAAGAACAAACCTGCCTTTATTCCGGCAAAGGCTTCGCCCATAACAGTCACATTGGTAACTGCGTGAAAAAAAGTGATTGGCTCCTTTTTAACAAGGAGAAAAACAATAACCAGACGAAGCGCTGGTGTTAAGTGCTTTAAGCTGAAAATACCTGGGTATGCAGGATGGATTTTTTTGCCTAGGGGGCGGATATTCCGCGGCATCGATGATGAAGGTGAAAACCATATTGACGAAATATGGCTACCGCGAACGCTACAATCAGGTTACAATTGATTTAATGCTGTATTTAAGCAATCGGTGGGGAATTTCAGCAGGAAATGGATAGGAGGCAAGTGGGAAGTGGCAATCGGGATATCTGGTTAACTTTAGTTTAACTACTGTATCTGTTATTAAATGTAAGATACTTCATGCAACCTGAGGAAACCTGTTCTTTTTTGTTCATTAGTCAAGAAAGTTATTCAGTCGTTTAAAACCGGTTTGTTGTATAAGCTTTGTTTTCGTTTCCATAGTCTTATCATTCTTTCTTTTCAGTTTGTTCATCAATTGCAGGTAAAGAATACTTGCAACATGTTTATTTAGGAAGTGGAAATCTGAAGTAATTACTTCGTCGAATATCCTTTCAGCGGTTTTATATTTACCCGTTAGGTAGTGCGCTAGTGCTTCGAGTAATTTTAAGTTGTCGAGGCTGATGATAAAGTTATTGTAATCTGATTTATTAAAACTACTCCGGTAATTGCGCAGGTAATACAATGCATCCTGGCTATGACCGGTTAAGATGAGGGCTTCGGAAATGACGTACTCAAAGTAAATCAATTGTTCTTTATTGTCATTGAGTGCGGTTGATGAATAGTATTTATATATATCAATTAAAATTTCATCTGCACTCATGGAAGCCGCTTCTGCATAAAACAACAGGGCTGCAAAATACCGGGTCATTATATAAGGTGCCGTGCTGGTAGCACTAATGGTACGGCCAATTAAATAATCACTTTGATGCAATATTTTTTCCTGATTGTTATTTAGCCAATATTTCAGGGTGATCAGCGCATGGGCGAACAGGCTGGCTTCTTCT
>JAJKIL010000032.1 GCA_021154515.1 Niastella sp.
ACTGGTTGCATTCAGGGCAATCTGCATTTCATACGTATCGGGAATGGCATACAGGTTTTGAATGCTGTTGGTGATATACCCTGTTTTGGTAGATTGTATAGTAATGATGGACGGTGTTTTACCGGGCGTTATAACTCCGGCGGGAACCGTAAGCGAGAAATGACCGCTGGCATCTGTTGTGGTGCTATAGTTGCCTGCTTGTAGCTGAACGCCGCCCAGTGCGCTGTTTAGTTCGGCATCACGCACATAGCCGGTCAATACCATGTTGCTGCCTGTTGAAACCAGGGGTGACGTATTGCTTGCCAATCTGGCTGTGCTGGCAGGATCGAGGTTGATGTTAGCCGTGATCTTATCATCTGCCCCACCACCGGTAAAAAATGTACTTAATGCAGTATAACCACTCTTGGTAAAGGAGAAAGTATATTTACCAGCGTTAATGCCATATGTTAGTTTACCATTGGCATCGGTGGTTGCAGTAGCAGTAGTACCATCGGGTTTGGTTACTTTAACCGATGTGCTGGCAACCGCTAAACCGGTGCTTTGGTCTTTTACGGCAAACGTAATGGTGGTAGCAAATGCAGGCGGATTGATGAGATCGTAATATTTCACCCAGTTCCAGTTGATGCCGGGATCGGTATGATCGTTATCAGGATAGTGCTGGTGGCCTTTTATCCGTACAGTGATCGGCTGAACATTGACGCCTGAAGTAGCGGCTCCTTTAAAACATTTTGTACGGTCAATGTTATTGTCGGCGCAAATATCCCGTACAAGAGCAGCTGAACTGTTGTACATGGCGTTGGTATACCAGGAAGCATCATCTACGAACCCTTCATGTTCAATACCTATTGTATAGGAATTGTTGTTGTACACGTGATAGGCGCGGTCTTTTTCGTACACCATTTGGGTGATCTGTCCGTCAGATGAACGGATCACATAATGGGCCGATACTTTGGCTGATGCATTGTTAAACCAGGAAATGGTACCAGCATAGCTTCCCTGGGTGGTATGAATGGCTACATTGGTTATGGCAACACCATTGCGACTTCCGAAATTTGCTGTGTTGGCCTGGTCCCACAGCGCCGGTGGATAATCAGTGCTTTGCACGGCCTCTGCACCGGTAGTACCCTCTATTCTTGCATTGCTGTTAGTGGCCGGTGTGGTGTTGCTTACAGGTAAGTTAACGCCGTTGGTGCTGATCTTATCCTGCAGGTTATTGATCTGTACGCCGGGTGCGCTCAGGGTGCGCAGGGTTTGCGGCGCATAGATCTTGTCGAGCTGTATATTGCGGGGTTGCAGCCTTAATTTAGGCGATGTAAAACCTTTCTTCAGGTGATCGAACACTTCATAGGTGTACAGCGAATGCGCATATTTATTCACCGCGCTGCCATCCTCGGGGATCTCCGACAGTTTTTCCAGCACGCCGGCAAAACGTTCGTGTGTGAGGTTGGCGCCTGGTTGTTGTTGCGCTGCTTCCTTACTCAGGAATTTAGCCACTGCCAGGATCTGCAGACGCACGTCGTTTTTAAACTGTTCCGGGGTAATACCGCTTAATGCAGTAATGGTAAGCAGGTTGTTCTTGAAATAACCTTTACCGTCTTCGATCAGTCCGAAAATACCATACCGCAAAGGCATGGCCACGTCATCGCCATCGCCGTGTGCCTGCGGATGCATGTTGTTAAGATGCGAAGCAGACCAGGCTGCAGCTTCCAGTACTCCCTGCGGAATGGCAGGATACTGGCGATAGGCTTCGGCAAAATAGCTGCTGTAATTGTCACCTTGTTGCGCAGTGACCTGTGCACTGCACCATAGAATAAGGAATAAACCAGATAGTAGTCGTCGTTTACTCATCATGTTTAATTTTAAATGGTTATGAATAAGAGTTTAATAACAAAAGGATTCCTGTTGCCTGCAGAAGCGGATTTCCGGGCAGGCAAAAAATTACGGTTCAGTAAACCGGGTTCACTGACGTTAATAAATAGCAGGCTATACTGGTGTAGGGTATAAGGACAAACAAGGGCCTGAGGCCATAAAAACGGCCCCGATCTAAAGGGGATCAGTTACACACACCTGTATGGTGCTACGCATGCCAGTTCCAAAGGCACTGCTGCAATGTCCGGTATGTTACTGGTGAAAGGGAATAAGCAACTATTCGGGCTATGTTGCTTTGGGTATATGCAGCGGGACAATGACCTCTCTGGCATCAGGCCAGTGAAAGTTCCAATATGGCAAAGCGGTTAGTGTATAGTTTTTCAACATGATAAGGTTTTAAATTTAATTATGTAATACATAAGTAAGTTGATTTTTTAAATTAGCAATGCGATATCATGAAAATTATATTAGAGTTCATGACAGGCAGGCCCTTTAATAACGTTGTTGTTCACGTGTAGTTACCTAATTAACTCTTTATTAGTTTGTCTTATATCAGTTTAGTAAGTATGTGAATTGTATTTTTTGAGATAATTGATGCCGGTAATTTGCCTGTTGTATCAATTTTGGGTGAAAATCACACCCGCAGAAAAACGCATACCCGTAATTTATCAGGCCAGTTTCCCACATTATTGTTCATAATACATTCTACTTATCTACCTAAACCAGAGCAGGGGGTAATAAACAAACATCAAACCAGCCTTTGACAATCAGGCTCTTTAGCAGGTTTATTTTTCAACATTTTTAAACCTTTTTCAAGCATTTCATGGTGTTTGGGTAACGGCGACCATACATGCTGGTATATACTGAATATCTTTAATAATATGTATGTCCCGATGTTTATAACCATCTCGCAGCATAGTCTGTTACCTGATGGGCGTCATAAAAAGAACCAGTTGATCAGGGTTAAGGTATTGGCTCTTACGGTATAGCATACAGTTTTTCCTAAGCAGAATTACCTATGGTTTCCCTGCAATAACAATGAATAGTCAAATAGACTTGCTTTCTAATCTAATTTTAATATGGGTTAAAGTGTTTCTAATAGTGTAATTCTTAGAGAAATATTAAATCCCCACGTATGACATTGATTAATATCCTAAAGAACAGGAAAAGCCTTTTACTGGCTGCACTTATGGGTACCGGTATGTTGGCAAACGCCCAGTTGAAGGTTGGTGACAACCCTACCAGTATTCAAAAAAGCTCCATCCTCGAATTGGAGAGCACCCGGCAGGGTTTGCTGTTACCCCGTTTAACCGATACGGCAGCCATCAATTCCCTGAACCCACCCGATGGGATGATCATTTACCTGACCGCAGACAACAGTTTGCGTATCCGCAGTAATAACTCCTGGAAAAAGCTGGCCAGCATGGCCGATGCAACGGCTAACTGGTCATTGACCGGTAACGCCGGAACCGATTCTGCTACCAGCTTCATCGGTACAACAGATGGCAAGCCGTTTACCATCAAGACCGCTAATGCCGCGCGCATGATCATCGGTTCAAACGGAAACATTGGTATTGGAACCACCACGCCCTCCGCTACTTTAAATGTAAACGGTACCGTTAAGTTGGAAAACCTGGCCGCCGGTTCAACCGAAGTAGATGTATTGGTGCTGGCCGCTGACGGGTCTGTATATAAAAGGACGATGTCGTCGAGCGCCTTTACCAATGCTATCAAAGCCATCAACGGCATTCAAAAACAAACGTTATCAATAACGGCTGCAGCCAGTACTTCTGAAGATTCGGTAAAAGTAGACAGCCGTTCTTCCGACAGTACGATTGCGATTTACCTGCCTGTACAGGATGGCGCTTCGGCCAGCAAACCATACGGGTTTTTAACCCACGATGACTGGACGAAGATCCAAAGCGGTATTCAAACCATAACCATTGGCGCCGTAGCTGCTTCCGCAGATATAAATGGCGCTACCATTGTAACAGACAGCACTTCGCGCAAGATCATCCTGCATCCGGCCGATGCAACCAATCCGGGTATTGTAACAGCAGGCGCCCAAACATTTGGCGGCAGCAAAACTTTCCGCGATAGTGTAACAGTGGGCGGAACCTTAAACCTGCAAACTGTGGCCAACAATGCAAGCGCCGACTCTGTGCTGGTGTTATCGAATGGCCTGGTATCAAAGCGTAAAGTAAGTGATGCGGCCTTTGGGAATGCCATTCGCCGGATCAATGGAAATATCGATACTGCTCAAATTGTAGCATTCAGGAATACCGGTGCCGACCTGGCCGTTGTGGCCAATGGGGCCGATAGCATTTATTTAAATGTGCCAGATGCCGGTACTGCCGCCCGTGGGGTGGTAACTACTGTCACGCAAACCTTCGGTGGTAACAAATCGTTCCAGGACAGCGTAACTGCTGCGAAAACTTTTTTGGCAGGTACTACCGGTAATGCTAACTCTACAGTGCAGGTAGCGGGTTCAATATCTATGGCTATTAAATCGGTAACTGCCAACTATTCGGCAACAGCCGGCGATAATACCATTCTGGCCAATACCACTACACAGGCCTTTACTATTACCTTACCTTCTCCCACCAGCATTGCCGGCCGGATCTATACCATCAAAAAAGTAGGCAGCGGGGGCATAGACAAGGAGTTGACCATTTCACCAACTTCTGGTACCATCGACGGCGGTAACACATATGTTATTTATAACGACTGGACATATGTAACCCTGCAAACAGACGGTACCGACTGGTACATCATCAAGAAATAACAACCGGCAACCGCAACCGCTTAAAGCAGGCATATGCGTATTTATAGATGTTGGATGGCAATACTCATAATGGTATTGTTCACCACGGAAGGCTTTTCGCAGCAGTTACGATTGGGGATCAATTCCGCGGTAAACATAAAATCTGCCGTGCTGGAATTGCAATCCACCAACCAGGGCTTGTTGTTTACCCGCATAGCAGACACGGCGCTGATCAATACCTTGAATCCGCCCGATGGCATGGTTGTGTATTTTACGCCGGCCAAACGCCTGCTGTTGCGTGCGAGTGGCGCCTGGCAATCGCTGGCTTCCACCACATCTATTGATACCACGAATATTCCTAACTTTTATTTGAAAGTAAGAAATGAGCTCAGCGGAGGAACCGGAATAAATTATAACAATAGTACGGGGGTAATAAGCAACGCCGGTGTAACCACTTTAAATGGCAACACCGGCGCGCTTACCATGGATACCGGTTACATCAGTAGCTTTTATCAAAAGGTGCGCGGCTTATTCAGTGCCACTGCATCCATTACCCTTACCAACGGACAGATAGGTATTACCCAGGCCACTGCTTCAGTAAATGGTTACCTGAGCAGCACCGACTGGAATACGTTTAACAACAAACTTTCATCAGTAGATACTACCAGCATTGCCAACTTTTACCAGAAAGTACGGGCAGAGCACGCGGCCGGGACCGGTATTTCGTACAATACCACTACCGGTGTCATCAGTAATGCCGGGGTCACTTCTTTAAATGGCAATACCGGCGCGCTTACCATGGATACCGGTTACATCAGTAACTTTTATCAAAAAGTGCGCGGCCTGTTCAGTGCCGCTGCACCTATTACGCTTACCAACGGACAGATAGGTATTACCCAGGCCACTGCTTCAGTAAATGGTTACCTGAGCAGCACTGACTGGAATACGTTTAA
>JAJKIL010000033.1 GCA_021154515.1 Niastella sp.
GCTTCTAATATTACTAATGAATGTTATTCCACTGATTACACATTGATAACATAGGCCCCTTTTGTTATAATATGTACCCCTTACTAATTGATTGACATGGATCTATTTCCACTGCAAGCCAATTGGGTATTTAGGAAATAACCACATTATGGTATATAAAAATCAAGGGCCAATATTGCATAATATCAAAAAACTTTCTACTTTTGAGCGACTTCATTAACCTCTGATCCTCCAACATCCTCTGTAATTACCGATCGTCACCCGATTTTCCTTTCGAATCACCCCATTGGCCCGATTTCCTTCGAAAGCCTCTGAACCAATCCTTTCGAATAGCCTCTGGTTTATTATTACTTGTGTACCGTTTTTGTTTTATGGGACCTCAATAGCCTATTACGATCTGATATTCTCGTGACAAACGCAGAAGAGATGGTGATTTAGGTATTGACGTGTATGATTTTATGGGTAAAATTTTTTAATTCTCAGTAACGAATGTGACTGAGGGAAGCGGGAGCTTTACGTTGAACTGTGATAAACCGGAAAAATGAATACAAATTTGCATTGGTATGCCTTATACACCAGGCCCCGGTGGGAAAAGAAAGTGGCGGATCTGCTCGGCCTGAAACAAATTGAGAACTATTGTCCGATACAGAAGATTGAAAGAAACTGGAGCGATAGAAAAAAGATTATAGCGGAGCCCTTGTTTAAATCGTACGTACTCGTACGACTTGCACCAAAAGCACACATTCCGGTGCTGCAAACAGATGGTGTAATAGGGTTCGTAACTTTTCAGGGTAAACCCGCAGTAATACGTGATGAAGAAATTGACATAGTGAAGCAGTTCCTGAAAGATTACGAACATATACAGGTAGAAAGAATTGATGTGAATATAAACGATGAAGTGACCATTATAAACGGTCCGCTGGAGCAACAAACCGGCCAGGTGATGGAAGTGAATAACAGAAGTGTGAAAGTGATGTTGCCTTCATTGGGTTTTGCCCTGGTAGCAATAGATAAGAACAACCTTTCAAAAGGTTCAAAATAATAACTACTAACTTCAAATTGAAATATTGAATGGAAGCGACAAAGCAGTATCATTTAACGGTAATCGGTTTAGGATATGTAGGATTACCCCTTGCAGTAGAATTTGCAAAGAAATATCCTGTCGTAGGCTTTGATATCAATCAGGCACGAATAGCCGAACTGCGGTCTGGTAACGATCACACGCTGGAGATCAGCAGCGACCACCTTTCTTCTGTACTTAAAAAGAAATTGGATAGCACACTTGGCTTATGGGTGAGCGATCAGCTGGAAGATATTAAAACAACCAACGTATTTATCATAACTGTACCTACGCCGGTTGATAAATATAACCGCCCAGATCTGACGCCGCTGGTGAAAGCCAGTGAAACAGTAGGTAAAGCATTGAAGAAGGGCGATATCGTAGTGTATGAATCAACCGTATACCCCGGTGTTACCGAAGATGAGTGCGTACCTATTCTTGAAAAAGTTTCCGGACTTACTTTCAATAAAGATTTTTATGCCGGTTATTCACCCGAGCGTATTAACCCCGGCGATAAAGAACATACAGTTACTAAAATTAAAAAAGTAACTTCCGGTTCAACCCCCGAAGCTGCCAAAATTGTAAATGACATTTATAGCAGCATTATTGTAGCGGGCACACACATGGCGCCTTCTATAAAGGTGGCCGAAGCCGCCAAGGTTATCGAGAATGCACAACGCGATATCAACATCGCCTTCATCAATGAGCTGGCCAAAATATTTAACCTGCTCGATATCGATACGCAGGAAGTGCTGGCTGCAGCCTCTACAAAATGGAACTTTTTACCGTTCCGCCCTGGTTTGGTAGGAGGTCACTGTATTGGCGTTGACCCCTATTATTTAGCACAAAAGGCTATGGAAGTTGGTTACCATCCTGAGATCATCCTGGCCGGACGTAGATTGAACGATGGCATGGGTGCGTATGTAGCCGGTGAAGTAATAAAACTGATGGTGAAGAAAAGCATTCCGGTTTCTCAAAGCAAAGCCCTGGTATTAGGTATTACTTTTAAAGAGAATTGTCCCGACGTTCGCAATACCAAAGTGATTGACATTATCCGTCACCTGCAAAGCTACCATGTTGAGGTTGACATCTACGATCCCTGGGCCAATCCCGAAGCAGTAATGCATGAATATGGCGTGAAAACGATTCAGGAATTACCAGCCTCCCAATCACAATACAATGCAGTAGTGCTGGCTGTAGCGCATGAACAGTTCAGTTACGAAGTCATTAAGAAATTATGCAGCGACCATTGCGTGCTGTTTGATGTGAAAGCCCATTTGGGAAAAGATTTAGTTGATGCACGTTTATAACTATTAATTATGTACAATCAGAAATACCATACCGCCGATATTAGTAAAGCCACCTTCCTGGTAACAGGCGGCGCAGGCTTTATAGGTTCAAACATTGTAGAATATTTATTAACGCATGGCGTTGGTAAAGTGCGGGTGCTCGACAACTTTAGTACGGGTTCCATGGAGAATATTGAACCGTTTTTACCCCGTCCTGAATTTAGTTTGATAGAAGGCGATATCCGCGACCTGGATACCTGTCGTCGTGCAGTAAATGGTGTTGATTATGTATTGCACCAGGCTGCATTGGGTTCGGTACCCCGCTCCATAAACGATCCCATTACCAGCAATGAAGTGAACGTAAGCGGTTTTTTGAATATGCTGGTAGCAGCAAGAGATGCGGGGGTTAAAAGAATGGTGTATGCAGCCAGTTCAAGCACTTATGGCGATCACCCCGGTTTGCCAAAAGTAGAAGATAAAATAGGGAATCCGCTCTCGCCATACGCCGTTACAAAATATGTAAATGAGCTGTATGCGTCGGTGTTCAGCCGCACCTACGATTTTCATACCATTGGGTTGCGTTACTTCAACGTATTTGGCCCCCGCCAAAACCCACGTGGCCCATACGCCGCCGTTATTCCTTTGTTCGTTCAGAGTGCGTTGAAAAACGAAGCGCCTTTCATTAACGGAGATGGCGAAACGAGCCGTGACTTCACCTTCGTGGAAAACGCGGTACAGGCAAATATCAAAGCCGCCCTGGCCCCTGATATAAACAAACATGAAGTAGTGAACATAGCTGTGGGCGATAAAACAACGCTGAACGAATTGTGGAAACACATAACCGGGTTTATCGGCATTGACCTGGCGCCGAAATATCGCGAAGAAAGAAAAGGGGATGTACGTCATAGCCTGGCCAATGTGAGCAAAGCCCAACAGCTGATCGGTTACCAGCCTAATGTAACCATTGAAACAGGATTACAAACAACGGTAGAGTGGTTTAAGCAATCGTCGTATATGAAAGTAACCTCTTAAAACGTAGCCTCGCCGGCAAGCGGCCACTATTAAAATAACGTACAATGAATAGAAACCACATACATCCTGCTACCCTTACCTGCTTTTTTGTAGCGTTTGTTCTTTTGCTTACCACTTCTTGCAGTACCGGCAAGAAGTTGAATTACTTCAATGACCTGCCTGATACGGAAACATATGAATTGAAAGCAATGCCTGTGCCAGAGCGTATTATTGAGCGCGGCGACAGGATCGATATCAATTTTATTGTAAGAGACCAGGAAAGCGCCGCATTCTTTAACAAACACAATATGGCCGGGGCCGCCACTGCCGCCGCTGCTATGGTTGGTGTAGGCGGTGGGGGAGGCGGCGTTTCAACTTCCGGCGCCGAGTATGTGGTGAATGAAGAAGGCGAAGTTGAAATTCCGGTTATTGGCAGACTAAAGCTTTCAGGTTTAACGCTCAGTCAGGCAAAACAAAAATTATATGGCGTCGTAAGCCCATATCTGAAAGAGCCTTTAATAGAGGTAAGTTTTACCACTTTTAAAGTAACTGTGTTGGGTGAGGTAAAAACCCCGGGTTCTTTTATAATACCGGCGCAACAGGCCACCATATTCGCTGCGCTGGCAGCAGCCGGTGATCTGCCGCACAGCGCCAAACGCTATGACATTCGCCTGTATCGCGACTATAACGGAAAAAGAACCATCCGAAAGTTGGATTTAAGAAAAGCCAGTGTGTTGGAAGATCCGGATATTTTTCTGATGCGGCCGAATGATGTGATCTATGTGCAGGCCCGTTCGGGTTCTATCTTCAAAGAAGATTTCGGTTTGGTGGCTTCCCTGTTCACAATCGTTATTTCGGTAGTAACCCTTGGCTTTACCATTCACAATACATCCAAATAAAACTTTCAGCCATGGAGCAGAAGTATCATGACGAGCCAGAAGAAAGTAAAGGTGGTTTTGATGCAAAACGACTTTTCGGAAAACTGGCAAAAAGCTATTACTGGCTTATTTTATCTGCCGGCGTTTGTTTAGCTGCTGCCTTTGTGTATATACGGTATACAACGCCGTTATACCAGGTGTCTACCTTTATTGAGGTGCAGTCGGCCGGTGAAGTAAAATCAAATATATTAGGTGGATCGGCCTTCGGCTCAGGCCCGGCTGCTACCGCTCAGGCGGCCCCCGATTTAAATAGTGAAATATTTAAACTGGAGGCAGCTGCGTTGATCGAGAAGGTCGTTGACTCGCTGCACCTCGATATCGAGGTAATGCAAAAGGGCCGCGTGCTCGATAAACCCCTTCACCTCGATTCACTGCCCTTTACCATTAAGTTAAAAAGATGGGATATTGACGAAACAACACCCGTATATAAATTACTGGTAAGCGAGGATAGCTATAAACTGCAGCTTGAAAAAGAAGTGGTAAAAGGCTATTACAATGTGCCCCTGGTATTTAAACACGATACCATCACTATTGAGCCCAAACCTTTTCTTAGTATTAGTAAAGGTGTTTATCTCCTTCGTTTCCCTGGCAGGGATGGTGCTGTAGGCAAATATGCATCCCGGGTTTCAGCCACTGCGGTGCCCAAGGGTGGTATGGCTATGTTGCAGATAACCGTAAAAGATGAAATTCCTGAGAGGGCCAAACAAATAGTAGAAGTGTTGCTGCAAAATTATGATGAAGCCAACTTCGAATTTAAAAGCAAGGCCCTGCGTACAGAAATTGAGTTCCTCGAAAACAGGTTGAACACCGTGTCGTCGGAACTGTCGCAACAGGCTAATAAAGTAAAAGATTTCAAGTCGAACAACAAGGTGAACGATGTAGGTACATCGGCCAACCAGTTGCTGGGTAACCTGGTAACCCTCGATAGCAGAAAAGGCGAGAACCAGTTACGGGAAAACCTGTTGACACAGATAGAAAACAGCATGCTGGCAAGTGGCCAGGAGCAGATAGTTCCCAACGTTACTGCGCTGGCCGACCCCAGTTTGGCCGCTTTTGTTGACGGCTATAATAAACTGGTTGTAAGAAAAAAGGAAATACTCGATCGTGGTACGCCGCAGGATATTCGCTTACCCGATATCAATGCCGGCTTGGCCACTGCTAAGAACAGCATCCTGTCAAGCCTTAGCAGCATTCGTCAGCAAATAAGAACAAGCAATGCCTTTATTGCTTCCCAGGAACAAAATTCCACCAACCGCTTCCAGGGTATGACGGAAAAAGAAAAAGACCTGAACCAGACCAACCGGGTTTTAGGCGTAAAGGATCAGCTGTACACCTTCCTGCAACAGAAGATAGAAGACAAGAAAATGGAATATGCTTCTGCAGGTATTGCCGGTACACGTATTGTTGACTGGAACGTGAGCAGAAGCGTGAA